>NZ_CAUQNQ010000012.1:0-29243 GCF_963519265.1 uncultured Gemella sp.
TCTTTAGGTGTTGTAACATTAGGTAACTTATCAGATGAACAAATCATTGATGATTTAACTCAAGAAGAAAATAAGAGATTTATGTTACACTATAATTTTCCAGCATTCTCAGTTGGTGAAGTAGGATTCAGTCGTGCTCCAGGACGTCGTGAAATTGGTCACGGTGCTTTAGGAGAACGTGCATTAGCTCAAGTTATCCCTTCTAAAGAAGATTTCCCATATACGATTCGTATCGTATCAGAAATCTTAGAATCTAACGGTTCAAGTTCTCAAGCTACAATCTGCTCTGGATCTATGGCTCTTATGGCAGCTGGGGTTCCGATTAAAGCTCAGGTAGCTGGTATTGCAATGGGATTAGTTAAGAAAGATGAGCACTACACAATTTTAACTGATATTCAAGGTATGGAAGACCACCTTGGAGATATGGACTTTAAAGTAGCTGGTACTGCTGACGGGATTACTGCGCTTCAAATGGACATCAAAATTGATGGTTTAAGTGAGCAAATCTTAAAAGAATCACTAGAACAAGCGCGTGTAGGTAGATTACAAATTCTAGATCACATGAACAGCATTATCGCTGAACCTCGCCAAGAAGTTTCTACATTTGCACCGAAAATTAAAATTATTAAAATTAAACCTGAAAAAATTAAAGATGTTATTGGTTCAGGTGGTAAAGTTATCAATGAAATCATTGAAAAAACTGGTGTTAAAATTGATATCGAACAAAATGGTGATGTATTTATTTCTTCACCTGAAATTGAAGGAATTAATAAAGCAATTGAAATTATCGAAAATATTACTCGTGAAGCAGAAGTTGGTGAAATCTATCTAGCTGAAGTTAAACGTATTGAAAAATTCGGTGCTTTCGTTGAATTATTCCCAGGAGTTGATGCTCTAGTTCACATTTCTAAATTAGCTGAAGAAAGAGTAAATAAAGTTGAAGATGTTGTAAAAGTTGGAGATACTCTGAAAGTTAAAGTAATTAAAATTGATGAGAAAGGTCGAGTAGACGCAGCAGCTCATTTCTAGGAGAAATTTATGGAGTTATTTGAAAAAGAAAGACGTGGAATATATGTCTATTTTAAAAGTTTTAAAGACTTAAATAAATTAGAAAAATATGGGAACTTTATTTCTTATTCTAAAAGAGGAAGATATGCATGCATCTATGTTGATGAAAACAGATTAGCTAGCATAGTAGAAGAACTTAAGAAAAAGAAATTCGTAAAAAAAGTAGAATTATCAGGAATGTCCGACTTACATTTAAGTTTTGAACATTTAGATAAAGATTTACAAACAAAATAAAAATATTAAAATAAGGGGGAAGCTAAAGCTATATTCTCCCTTATTTTAAAGATATCATTAATAAATACAGTATATTAGATATTTATTGCGAGGAAACATGAGAGTTATAGCAGGAAAATACAGATCTATAAAATTAAATGCTGTTGAAGGAATGAATACAAGACCGACAACGGATAAAATTAAAGAAAATTTATTCAATATGATAGATTGCTATGATTGTAAAGTATTAGACCTTTTTGGTGGAACTGGTGGCTTGGGAATAGAAGCGTTAAGTCGTGGAGCGAAGCACACAACTTTTATAGATGGAAGTAATAATGCAATAAAAGTCATTAAAAGTAATATTGAAAAATGTAGAATAGATGCTACAGATTATTCTTTATATAGAAATGATTTCAAACGAGCATTGAAAATTTTCGGAAAAAAAGAAGAGAAATTTGATATTATATTTCTAGATCCACCGTACGATAAAGGTTTAGTAGATGAAGCATTACAGTGTATTTTAGATAATAATCTATGTAATGATGAGGCGTTAGTAATTTGTGAAAAGAGCAATACAGAAGAAATCACTATTACTGATGAAAAACTTGAAGTTATAAAAGAAAAACAGTATGGAATAACAGATATAGTAATCTTTGAATATATGGAGAAATAAAAATGAAACGAAAAATAGCGATTGTACCAGGTAGTTTTGATCCTATTACTTATGGACATATAGATATTATAAAACGAAGTTCAGAGTTATTTGATGAGATTATAGTAGCTATCTTGGTAAATCCTGATAAGAAATATTTATTTTCACTTGATGAAAGAGTGGAGATGATTGAAGAAACAATAAAAGATATTCCAAATGTTAGAGTGGATGCATTCTCAGGATTATTAGTAAACTATGCAAAGAAGGTTGGTTCAAGTGTCATAGTTAGAGGTCTAAGAGCCGTATCTGACTTTGAATATGAGATGCAATTAACATTTATGAACAAAGCTTTGGATGAAGGTATTGAGACATTTTATATGATGGCTAATAAACAATATTCATTTATTAGTTCTAGTATTGTTAAAGGTGTTTCAGGTTTTGGAGCGGATTTATCTAAGTTTGTTCCTAAAAATGTAGAAGAGCGTTTGGAAAAAAAGATGAAAGAGAGAGGATAAAGGTGAAAAAAATCCTATTTACTGGAGGCGGTTCGGCAGGTCATGTATCTGTAAATGTGGCTTTGATTCCAGAATTCAAGAAAAATGGATATGAGATTTCTTATATTGGGAGCAAAACCGGTATAGAAAATGAGATGATAGGAAAGATTCCAGAAGTAAAATATTACAAAATAAGTTCAGGTAAATTAAGAAGATATTTTTCTTGGGAAAATTTTATAGATCCATTCAAAGTAATGAAAGGAATTGTAGATTCTTTATTAATATTAAAAAAAGAGAAACCAAATTTTGTTTTTTCAAAAGGTGGATTTGTTAGTGTCCCGGTTTGTGTGGCAGCTAAGCTACTAAGAATTCCAGTAGTCTTACATGAATCGGATCTTACACCAGGACTTGCTAATAAGATTAATATTAAATTTTGTAATCATATCTTTACAACTTTTGAAGATACTCAAAAGTTTTTACCTAAGGGTAAAGCTAGTTTAATCGGAGCTATTGTAAGAGATGATATTTATATAGGAGATAGTCAAAAAGCTTATGAATTAACAGGTTTTAAAGAAGATAGACCTGTGTTATTAGTAATGGGTGGATCTTTAGGATCAAAAATTTTAAATGATTATATTTGGGATAATATTGATAATCTTACAGAAAAATATCAAATCGTTCACCTAGTTGGAAAAGGGCTATTAAATAACAATATAAATAAAGAAGGGTATAAACAATTTGAATTTCTTTCAAAAGAATTGTTTGATGTATTAAAAATTACAGATTTTGTTATTTCAAGAGCAGGTGCAAATTCAATATATGAATTTTTAGCTTTAGAATTACCTCCGATTCTTGTTCCACTTGGAACTAATCAAAGTAGAGGAGATCAAATTGAAAATGCTAGATTCTTCGAAAAAAATGGATTTGCAAAAGTGGTTGTAGAAGAGGACTTCGCAACACTTCCTATTTCTCAAATTGATGAATTTTATAATAATTTAGAAGATTATAAACATTCTATGCAAGTTTATAAAAATGAAAAGCGTGTAATAAACGACGTAACAGATTTTTATAACAAGATTTTGGATAAAGTAGGAGGTGAAAAATAGGATGAAGAAATTAAGCGTACTTACGTATGTGAAGATATTAGTTTTCATAGCATTAGCAGTTGTAGCAATAAAATTTCCAAATAATGATTTCGATAGAATAATTGCTGATTTACTTGAAATAAAAGCCTTGGGGCAAATAGCTAAAATAATATCACTTGTTTTTAATGATAAATTATTATTATTATTAATGATTTTATTAACAGGATTTTTAGTTTGGATAAAAGAGCTTAAGAAAGCTGTATTTATATTCTTTAGTGCAGGTTTCGGAGGATTCTTCTTATCAGCATTTAAGTACAGTATTCAAAGGGTTAGACCATTACCAGAACTTCATGATGGTTTTAGTTTCCCTAGTGGTCACTCTACTTTTGTAGCATTATTTTTCTTAGCATTACTTTTTGTAATTAATAAAAAAGAAATACTAACTGTAATTGCTACCTTTGCAATTATTGCAGTTCCAATTTCAAGAATGATTTTAGGTGCGCACTTTATTAGTGACGTAACAGCGGGATTATTACTTGGAAGTATCATAGTTGATTTTATGAAAGTTTATTATGAGAATATCTATAATATATTAATGAGGTTATTAGGAAAGACAAATGAATAAATTAAAAAATAAAGAGGGGATAGTTGCACTTTGCTTAGCAATTGTACATTTTGCTCTATGGTATTACTTTGCTTATATTAAGTTTGATGTAAATAATGTAAAATCATATAAGTATGTGTTAGGACTTCCCGAATGGTTTTTCTATAGTTCTATAGTAGTTAGTGTTCTGATAATAATCTTAGTTATTGTCTTAACAAATCTTTTACTAAATGATGAGATAAAAGAGGAGGAAAATAATGACAAGTAATTTAGATTATAGAATATTAATTCTCTTTGTAACTATATTTTTAGGAATAATACTATTACCATTATTTATGAATCGTATTAGTAAAACAGAACAGAACGGTAGTTTCTTTGAAAAGTATTATTTAGCAGATAGGAAGGTAAGTGGTATTGTCTTAGCGATAACATTAATGTCTACTTATGGCTCTGCTTCTACATTTTTAGGAGGACCCGGTGTTGCTTATAAACTCGGTTATGGTTGGGTGTTACTTGCTGTAATTCAAGTGGTAACTGGCTATTTTGTACTATTAGTTTTAGCTAAAAAGTTTAAAACAGCCGCACAAAAAATAAATGCAATAACAATAAGTGATTATTTAAAAAATAGATATGAATCTAAAGTAGTAGCTTTCATATCAACACTTGCTATGATTGTATTTTTAATTGCTGCGATGAGTGCCCAGTGGGTAGGTGGAGCTAAGTTATTAGCAGCCTTCATGGGAATTGAGTATAAGACTGGTATTGTTCTTATCTCAGTAATTATTATATTCTGTGTAGTATTCGGTGGATTAAAAAATATACTAATAACTGATATGATCCAAGGATTAATAATGATTTTCTCTACAATAATTTTATTATTTGCTGTAATTAATTATGGTGGAGGTATTGATCAGATTACAGCCAACCTGGTTAATATAAATGAAAAAATACTAACTCCGTTTGGGGCAAATGGTAGCTTAACACCAAGTTATGTTAGTTCGTTTTGGGTATTAGTCGGAGTAGGGGTTATTGGTATTCCACAAATTGCTATTAACTCGATGTTATATAAAAATAAACGAAGTTTAAAACAGTCTATTATTGTCGGATCAATTGTTATCTTTATAGTAATGTTTGGAGTTCATTTAATAGGAGTTATGGCAAGAGGAGTATTCCCAGATATCAAAGACTATGATTCGGTTATTCCGATAATAACTTTAAAAGTACTTCCTTGGTATTTAGCAGCATTAGTTCTTGCAGCACCAATGGCAGCAATCATAACTACAGTAAATGCTCAATTCTTATTAATTTCATCTGCATTAATAAAGGATTTACTATTTAATAATAAATCCATTAAAGAAAAAATTACAGGTAAGAAAGTTCCTATCTTTGTATATGGTGTTAATATTCTTGTGATTTTATTGATAATGTTACTAAGTATGAGACCACCTAGTCTAATAGTAAATGTTAATCTATTTGCATTTGGAGGATTAGAAGCAACTTTCCTATGGCCGATTTTATTAGGATTATACTGGAAAAAAGCTGAAAAATACGGAGCACTTAGTTCTATAGTTTTAGGATTAGTAAGTTATATACTTATAAAAACTGTGTATGTAATTAAATTTATAGAACCGGTAGTGATTTCGTTATCAATATCTCTAGTAGCTTTTGTAATAGTTTCATTATTAATGAGTAAAAAACAATTGAAAAAATAGTTATATTGTAATAAAATAAAAAATAAAGAGTAAGGAGGAATAAAAATGTCGAAAAAAGTTATAGTTAAACATACAGATGCTGAGAAATTCACTGTTAGTAATATGCTAACTGTGGGCAAAGAATATGAAGTAGTGAATGAAACAGAAGAATATGTATTTGTAGTAGATAACAGTGGAAAAGTAGGCGGATACTACCACGATTATTTTGAAGAAGTAAAATAATTCAAGGGGTAAAATGATGAAAAAAAATACTATAAAGAATACAGTTCTAGTTGGATTATTTATAATACTAGCACCACTTATTTTAGTAGGAGTTACTGCTTTAGGGAATTCTCTTGGAGGAAAGGCAAAAGATAAGGTTGTTCAGACAACAGAACAAACTGCGAAGGTTCCAGAAGAGACAAAAGCAGAAACTAATAAAGATATACCAAAAGCTAATGATTCAAAAGTAACTGAAGAAAATACTAATAAAAAAGAAACGACAGCTAGCGAATCAGAAAAGGGTGAATCAACAGGAGTAGTTAGTGCAACCCCTGTTGTAGGTCAAGATTATATTATAAAATCTGGAGATACGTTATTCACTATTGCTTCAAAGGCGTATGGAGAAGTTAATTCTCAAAGTGGTGTAGAAAAAATTAAAGAGGCTAATAATATTAGTAATAATAATATTGCAGCTGGACAAAAAATTCAAATACCGAAATTATAAAAAAGAAATCATCTCATTAGTGGAGATGACTTCTTTTTTTATTTTAATTTACGTTTTGTGTATATTGAGTAGATAATGCTAATAACAAAGCCAATAAGAACTAGTGAAATTGCTACATAAAATGCCTCTGTGAAATCTCCATTATTTTTAGCGGCTATTCCAGCAGCGTATTTAGGTGCAAAAAATGCAGCGGTAGAAAATCCTATAAAGACAATTCCATAGTTAACTCCCTGATTAATAGGTCCAAATGTTTTCATAACTAATGGAGCAAAAACTCCCATAATTCCACCAAAACATAGACCAAGGAGAACAAGACCGACTGTCAGACCAACGGTAGTTCTAATGTTAACTAGAGTTAATAATGAAATAGCAATTACCGAATATATTGCAATAAGAGTCTTCTCATGTCCTATTTTATCTGAAACAACGCCCCATACAACACGTCCGAAGGTATTTGAAAGAGCGTAAATACTAACAAAAGTTGCAGCAACTGAAGCAGTTAGTCCGAACATAGTTTGGCTTATTACTGATGCGTTTGATGCTACCATAAGTCCAGAGAATGCTCCAATAGCAAACATTGAAATAATAAAGTAAAATGATAAACTCATTAACATTTGTTTCCAATTTTTATTAGCAGCCTCTTGTTTAATTTCTGCAACAGGTTGAATCCAACCTTCAGGTTGATAATTCGCAGGAGCAACTTTTATGAAGAATAGAGCTATTATAATAATTACTAAGTATGCACTACCTAAGTAGATAAATGCATTATGAACTCCATAATTAGCGATTAGATTATGAGCTATTGGAGCAGCGATAACACTAGCACCACCCATTGCTCCCGTTATTAAACCAGCAGCTAGACCTCTCTTATCAGGGAAGAATCTAAGCGCATTACTTATAATTCCAGAATAAGCAAATGCTTGTCCAACTCCAGATAATACACCATAGCTAAAATATAACATCCCTTTCGTAGTTGCAAATCCAGTAAGTATGAATCCAACAGCAAATAAGATTCCCCCTAAAATAATAGAGATATTTGCTTTTCCTTTATCAGTAATAAATCCTCCAAGAATAGTAGGGATAGGAGCAATAGCTGCGTTAATAGTAAATGCTAGCATTACATCGGGCATACTCCATCCTTTCGATACACTTAGAGGCTTTGCAAAAACACTAAAAGAATATAGCGAACCTGTACATAGTAAAATTGCCATTGAGGCGATTAAGACAGTCCATCTTGTATTTTTGTTCATTTAATCATCCTTTCGAAATAATCTGTTTATGTAAAGTAATATGTTAACATTAAAAATTCGGCTAATCAATAGATTAGTCGAATTTTTATGAATATATAATAAAGATTTCAATAAAATTAGCTATTATTTAAATCATTATTTAGCAATTCTAATTTTTCTATTAAAATATCAATTTGCTCATCTGAGAGACTTAAGCTTAGTCTAATATAATTTTCACCACCGTGACCGAATACATGTCCAGGCATAGTAACAATTCTATATTTTTTTAATAATAATTCAAAGAAACTTTGGCTATCATATCCGTCTTTAACTTTTAACCAGATGAAAATTCCACCTTCAGGTTTAAAATAGGAATATCCTAGTTCATCAAGTTTTGCAGTAATTTTATCTATTCTTTTTGTATAAGTTTCTTTTATATGACTAGTCAAGTGTTTGTGATTTTTTAATGCTGTAATTACTACATCTTGAACGGCACCATAAATATTTGCATGGAATATTGTATTATATTCTTTTAGACCACGAATTATTTCTTTATTACCTACTGCAAAACCGATTCTTAGACCTGAAATTGAAAAATTCTTAGAAAACGAGAAAAATTCAACTCCTACTTCTTTAGCTCCAGTAGTTTGCATAAATGCAGGAGAGTAGCCATCTTTATAGTAAAAGTCTGAATATGCATGATCTTGAAGTACCACTATATTATGTTCTCTCGCCCAACTTACAGTTTCCTCATAAAATTCTTTTGTAGCAACAGCTCCAATAGGGTTTGAAGGATAGTTTAGAAATATAAGTTTAGCGTCTTTAACTGATTTTTCAGGAATGTCAGAGTAATCTACTAAATAATTGTTTTCTTGTTTTAATTCTATCTCTTCATATTTTGCTTGAGCTAAAGCAATTCCTTGAATGTAGTCAGGATAACTTGGTACTGGTAATAATACAGTATCATTTGGATTAAGAAGTACCGAAGGAATACTAGATAGTCCAGATTTAGTACCAAATACTAAAGCAATTTCATCTTTAGGATCTGCGTCTATATTATAGTTTTCTTTAAGCCAATGTGAAATTTCATTAAGTAATGTTGCTTTTCCATCAAATGCTCCATATCTCATGTTTTCAGGTTTTCTTATAGCTATTTCTAATTCTTTAAGTAAAAGTTCAGGGGTATCAGAGTCTGGAACTCCGATACCCGCATTTAATAATGGATTACCACTTGAACTTTCCTCAGAGATTAATTTGAAAATAGGATAGAATACATTTTCAGGAATATTTTTAATTGTATTTGATAATTCAATTTTCATAATTAATCACTTCCTTGTTAATTATTTTCCAGGTTTGTCAAATCCTTTGAAATCTTTGTTAATGATTTCATCAAATTCTTTAGATTGAACGATTTCTACTAAATCTTTAGCAAATTGTTTATCTTTGTTTGCTGTAGTTACAACAATATTGTTACGGTTATTTTCGTTCATTTTTTCTAAGATTAGAGCTTTTGTTAAATCAAATTTAGCTGCAAGAGCAAAGTTACCAGGAACTGCAGCAAGAGTAGTACTGCTTAATGATCTAGCAAGTTGACCAGCTTCTAATTCTGTAAATTTAAGTTTTTTAGGATTTTCTACTACATCATTTTTAGTGATTTTTAGTACATCAGTATTAGGTTTAATTTTGATTAAATCAGCAGCAGCTAATAATGCATAAGCACGAGCAGCGTTTGAAGGGTCGTTTGGAAGAGTTACTTCAGCACCTTCTGGTAAATCTTTAAGATCTTTAACTTTATCAGAATATAATCCCATTGGTGCAGTTGGAACAGGAGCAAGAGCTGTTAAGTCCATTCCATTTTGTTCAGCAAATTTTTTCATGTAAATTTTGTGTTGGAATAAGTTTGCATCTAATTCACCGCTGTTTAACGCTTTGTTAGGTTGGATGTAATCTGAGAATTCAGTAACTTTAACTGTATATCCTTTTTTTTCAAGAAGTGGTTTAAGTGCTTTGTTTACCATATCAGCATAAGGACCAGATGTTGCACCAATTTTTACTTCTTTTTTCTCTCCACCGTTATTATTGTTTGAGCTTGTAGCTCCACAAGCAGCTAATGTAATAGCTAAAAATGCTGTAAAAACAACTGTTAATATTTTTTTTAGTTTATTCATAAATATAAATCTCCTTTAAATTAATTTTTTTTGAATTTTTTTGAAATTGAATTTCCTATATATTGTGTAATTTGGACTAAGATAATTAATAGAATTACTGTAATCCACATTGTAAAGTTATCAAAACGATAATAACCATATCTGATGGCAAGGTCTCCGATTCCACCACCACCAACAACACCAGCCATTGCAGAAAAAGCAATTAGGTTGATTAATGTCAGTGTAATTGATTGAATAATTCCGAACATAGCCTCAGGTATTAATACTTCTTTAACTATTAATTTTAGAGAAGCACCAGAAGCAACTGCTGACTCGATAACTCCGTAGTCTATTTCATTTAGAGAAGTATCAACTAGTCTCGTAAATAGAGGAATAGCTGCAACTGTAAGTGGTACTATTGCTCCAGTAGGTCCAGTTGATTTTCCTAATAAAAATAGAGTAAATGGTATTAAGAATACCAAAAGAATAATAAATGGAATAGAACGAATTGTATTAACTAGAAAATCTACTGTTTTATAAATAATAACATTTTTGAATAAAAGTCTATTACTAGTTAAAAATAAAATAACGCCTAAAAACAATCCAACTATTACTGTTATTATAATAGAGACACTTATCATGTATAATGAATCAGCAAATGATTTTATTAATTCTGGTTGTAAATTTTTCCATTGTTCTATTAAACTTAGATTATTTTCCATATACATTCACCTCCACATCATTAACTTGATCAATTAAGTGATTTACAAATTTTTCTGTATTATCAGGCTCACCAACTACTGAAAAAGTTAAACTTCCTAACTGTTTATTTTGAATGTATTCAATCCGACCAGCAAGTATGTTAGTAGTAACATTATATTTATTTGCTAAAGTCTGAATTAAAGGTTCTTTAGTAGCTTCACCTTTAAAAATAACCCTTATTACAGTTTCATTTTTATAATGTTCGGCAAGATGTTCTTCAAAATCTTCGTCATTGTGTAAATTAGCTATAAATTCTTGCATTAATTTTGTTTTAGGATTTGAGAAAATCTCATAAACAGAATTTAATTCAATAATTTCACCATTCTCCATTACGGCTACATTATCACAGATCTGTTTAATAACTTCCATTTCATGAGTAACAAGAATAATTGTAATTCCCAACTTACGATTAATTTCCTTCAATAAAGACAAAATTTGTTTAGTTGTAACAGGATCTAATGCACTCGTTGCTTCATCACAAAGTAATAATTTGGGATTATTCGCAAGAGCTTTAGCAATACCAACACGTTGTTTTTGACCACCTGAAAGTTGGCTTGGATAAACATTTTTTTTATCAGAAAGTCCTACAAGTTCTAACAATTCATCAATTCTTTTCGGAATATCTTTTGAATCAACATCACCAGCTTTTAAATTGAATGCAACATTTTCACCTACAGTCTTTGAACTTAGTAGATTGAACTGTTGGAAAATCATTCCGATTTTTTGCCTGTAAGAGCGTAAATCCTTTCTATTAAGTTTGTTAACAATTTGATTATCTACAATTACTTCTCCTTCAGAAGGAGTTTCTAGTAAGTTAAGACATCGTAGAAGGGTACTTTTTCCAGCACCAGAGTAGCCGATAATTCCAAATATTTCACCAGCTTTTACATGGAGATTAGTAGGTTTAAGTGCTTGAATTTCTTTACTTTTTTGATAGAAGGTTTTACTAACGTTATTAAGATTAATCATATATTTCTCCTTTCTTTATAATAAAAAGACGCACTCTAGCTTTTGCTAAAGGACGTCTTAACGTGTTACCACCTTTATTTATACAATAATCACTTATTGTACCTTAGTAAGTTACAAACATAACTTTTGCTATAACGGGCAATACCGTAGTAAAAACTATATGCTCAAAGTCCATTTCTCTTACTCCTGACTATTCTCTTTCACCAACCGAGAACTCTCTAAAAGTAGATAGTAAGATTCTACTCATCAACGCATTTAATTGTTAATGACTATATTCTAGCATAAATTTTCTGACAATGCAATATAAAAATTCAAAAGTTTATATAAAAAAAGTTAATTTTCGGGATAATGGGCATCTTTAATTAAGAAGATTGTGATTTTGTTATAATAGTTAAAATGCTTAATATGGTTAGTTACCTTATAAAATTATTAATATATTGGAATACAAAATTTATTAAAAGTTTGTTGCATTAAGTCTTTTATGATATAATGAAGTGTGTTACATAGGAGGAATTATGTTTAAATTTTTTAGAAAAAATGAATCAGTGGAAAAAAATGACAAACAAGAGTTGAAAAAAATTCCGACACACGTTGCTATTATAATGGATGGTAATGGACGTTGGGCTAAAAAAAGAAATATGCCTAGAATTAAAGGACACTATGAAGGGATGCAAACTGTAAAAAAAATAACAAAATATGCATCAAAACTAGGTATAGAATATCTAACATTATATGCTTTTTCTACAGAAAATTGGGCGAGACCTAAAGAAGAAGTTAGTTATTTAATGGATCTTCCTGAAAAGATGTTCAGTAGTTTTATGCCAGAACTTATGGAAAATAATGTAAAAGTTGAAGTAATTGGTGTTGTAGAAAAATTACCAGAAAATACAAGAAAAGCAGTAAATGATGCAATAGAGCAGACAAAAAATAATACTGGATTAAAATTAATTTTTGCATTGAATTATGGGTCTAAAGATGAGATGTTAAGAGCTATTAAGCAAATTGCTAAAGATGTACAAGATAATAAATACAGTATAAATGAAATTTCTGAAGTTCATGTAAGTGAAAATCTATTTACGGCTAATACTCCAGATCCAGATTTACTAATTAGAACTTCGGGAGAACAAAGAATTTCAAACTTTTTACTTTGGCAAATTGCTTATAGTGAATTTTTATTCACTAAAGTTGCTTGGCCAGACTTTACAGAAGAAGAGTTTTATCGAGCTTTATTAGAATATCAAAGTAGAGATAGAAGGTTTGGAGGGTTAAATGAAGACTAGGGTAATAACTGCCATAGTGGCATTAATTGTTTTCCTACCATTACTATTTTTAGGTGGAGATTATTTTAAATTTACAACATTCGCACTTGGTGTGATGGCTATGTATGAAATAGTAAGAATGACTTTTAAAGAAACAAATATAGTAGTTTTAGGGTTATCTTCTTTAGCAGGTGCATCGTTATTTTTACATGAAGAGATTTCACAGTTACAAGTATATGGTTTACTATTTTTAATTTTAGTTGGTATGTTAGCGACTGTAGTTGCAACAGGGCATAAAATTAAATTAGTTGAAATTGGTTCGATTATATTTATAACTGCATATATTTTTATAGGATTTTATTGTTTGTTTATGATAAGAAACTTGAGCTTATCGCATGTAGCTTATTTATTACTTACAATTTGGTTTACTGATAGTTTTGCATATTTTGGTGGAATGAAGTTTGGTAAGAATAAACTTTCACCCAAAATAAGTCCTAACAAATCAATTGAAGGTTCTGTAATAGGTAGTCTATCATCAATAGTAATAGCATTATTGTTTTTCTATATAACTAATATATTTTCTAATCTATTAGTTGCGATTGCTATTACATTGGTAGTTAGTGCCGTTGGTCAATTTGGTGATTTAATTGAATCAGCATATAAGAGAGAATATCAAGTAAAAGATAGTAGTAATTTATTACCAGGGCATGGTGGTATTTTTGACAGATTTGATTCTGTAATATTATCAGCACCATGTTTAATAATTTTACTAAATATATTTTAGAGGATAGAAAGGAGTATTAGATGCAAGGTATTATAGCATTTATATTAATATTTTTTGTGGTAGTAACTATTCACGAATTTGGTCATTTTATAGTTGCGAAAAGAGCAGGAATATTGTGCCAAGAATTCGCAATAGGAATGGGACCTAAAATATTTCATAAAAAAATTGGAGAGACTAACTTTACAATAAGACTTCTTCCTGTAGGTGGATATGTAAAAATGCCAGACAATGTTTTCGATTTTAATAATGATGTGTCGGTATATGATCTAAAAAAAGGAATGAAAGTTAGTTTAAAATTAGATGAAAATGATAAGGTCGAAAAAATAGTTTTAGATAAAAGCAATGATATGGATTTACTTCCATTAGAATTGAATGAATTTGATCTAACTGAAAAATTATTTGTAGAAGGTTTTGTTGGGGATAAAATTGAACGCTATGAAGTAAGAAAAGATGCATGCGTTGCATTTGGTGGAATGGAAGAGCAAATTGCACCAGTTGAAAGAATGTTTTCTTCACATTCATGGGGGAAAAAATTCTGGACATTATTTGCAGGACCGTTGATGAACTTTATATTGGCCTTAGCAATTTTCTTAGGTATTTCAATTTATAGTGGAGTTCCATCAAATACTACTCGCTTAGGTGAATTAGCATCTAATTACCCAGCTTACTCTTCTGGATTAAAACAAGGAGATGTAGTTGAGCAGGTGAATGGTAAGAGTGTTACTACATGGAAAGAAATGACTAATGAGATAGTAAATTCTAATGGAGCTGAGCTTACTTTAAAAGTTTCTCGTGACGGTTCACAACAAGAAATTAAAGTTACACCAAAAGAAGAAATAACTGTGAAAAAAGGTAAAGAAGTTAAAACATATAAACTTGGAATAGACCCAGCTTATGAGAAAGACTTAGCGGGTTCTATTAAGAGTGGTTTTGAACAAACTCTATATTACGGAACAGCGATTTTCATGGGAATTATTAATCTGTTTGCTTCATTATTTAGTGGTGGATTTAGTCTAAACCAACTTGGTGGTCCTGTAGCGATTTATGAAATGTCTTCTGCAGCTGCACAGAGTGGTTTAATTACAACATTAAAATGGACAGGAATTTTAAGTGTTAACTTAGGTCTTATGAACCTAATTCCTATTCCAGTTCTTGATGGGGGACGTATCATATTTGTAATATACGAAGCAATCTTCAAAAAGCCAATTAATAAAAAAGCCCAATATTACTTAACTGTGGCATTCGGATTATTAATGGTTGCGTTAATGCTAGCAGTAACATGGAATGATATCCAAAGATTATTTGGGAAATAGATAATAAAAAAAACGAGAAATTGATTTACTTCTCGTTTTTTATATCTTTAAAAGAAAAGTTAATTTTAAAAATTGCAAGTATAAATTTTGAAATTTATACTTTAGTTTATTTAATAGGGAATACCCTTTTAAAAATATTCTATATGAGAACTCACAAACGTAATTGTATATTGAAATCTATAGGTGACTCGACAAAATAGATTACTTCAAAATAACGATTTTTGAAACACTCCCTACTATTTTTAACTGTTTTAAGCTATAATATAATAGAGAATATATAGGAAAAGGTGATAATATGGTTAAATTTTTACATACTGCTGATTGGCACATTGGAAGGAAATTACAAGGAATAGATTTATTGGAAGATCAGCAAGGTGTGTTAGATAATCTAATAACTGAAATGAAGAAAATAAATCCTGATTTTTTAATTATTGCAGGAGATTTATATGATAGAAGTGTTCCTAGTAAAGAAGCGACTACACTCCTACAAGAACTTTTAGTTAAAATTAATATAGAGTGTAATGTGCCAATTTTTGCTATTAGCGGAAACCATGACAGCAGGGAAAGGCTAGCGATTGGGGATGCTTGGTTTAGCAAACATAAATTTTATCTTCACACAAGATTAGAGCAAGCTTTTGATAAACTTTCTTATGAAGATGCTGATATATATTTATTACCATATTTTGAACCTTTTGAAGCGAGAGAATATTTTGAAGATGCTACATTAACAACGCATAATGCAGCAACTAAAAGAGTAATTGATGAAATTTATAAAAATTTAGATACGAATAAGACTAATATTTTAGTAGCTCATACTTTTGTTTCTGGTGGATTAGAGACCGATTCTGAAAGAGAAATATCTGTAGGTACTGTTGAAAATGTGGCTGTGGAAGTCTTTGATAAGTTTGATTATGTTGCTCTAGGTCATCTTCATAATCCAAATGCAATAAATGAGGAACGTTTGAAATATAGTGGAAGTCCAATGGCGTACTCATTCTCTGAAGCTTCTCAAACTAAAGGAATGAGGCTTGTGAGGGTAACAAAGGAAAGTTATAATGAAGAGTTTATTCCATTAAAACCAAAAAGAAAGCTACATAATATTAGTGCATCCTATGAAGAAGTTTTAACGAAAGAATTTCAACAAAATTATGATTGTAAAAATGATTATTTTAGTATGGAACTGAGTGGTTTAGAGGGAATTACTGATCCGTTACCTAGAATTAAAGAATATTATCCTAATACTCTGATACTAAAGCAAAAAAGAAATACTGGCATAGATAATGAAATGAAATTAGATAGAGAGATGCTAACTAAGAGTCCTTTACAGTTAATAGAGGGATTCTATAATGAACAAACTGGTAGTGAATTAACTGAAGGTCAAAAACAAGTACTAGTAAATATTATAGATAAGGTGAGTCAAGATGAAACCAATTAGATTAGAATTAAAAGAATTTGGTCCATATAAGAACGAAATAATAGAATGGGATAGAATAATAAATGAACCGATATTTCTAATTACAGGAAAAACTGGTTCAGGGAAATCAACACTATTTGATGCTATTACTTATGCATTATACAATAAGACAACCGGAGGGAAAGATGTAGCCTCACTAAGAACGAAGACAGCCTTGGATAAGGACAAAACACAGGTTAACTTTGATTTTGAATTAAGTGGAAGAAAATATAGAATTGAGAGAACTCTGGCGTATTTGAAGGCTGGTAATAAAAACTTAACATCGGGGAAAGTTGCTTTAATGCAATATAATGATGAAAAATTAGAAGTAATCGCCACAAAAGAACAAGAGGTAAAAGAAAAAGTAGAAGAGTTGATAGGTTTAGATGATAAGCAATTTTGTCAAATAATTATCTTACCTCAAGGAAAATTTAAAGAGTTCTTATTATCGAAATCAAGTGAAAAAAAAGAAACTTTGAGATCATTATTTAATACTTACTTCTATCAAAAATTCGTGGAACAACTGCAAGAACAAGCCAAAAAATTAGATAGTTCACATAAGCAAAAAGAAAAAGAGTTGATTACTAGATTTGAACAGTTTGATATTGAGGAAGAACTTACAAAGTTTGAATATTTAAAAGACGAAAATTTTGAAGAAATACTAAGTATTATTCAATCGCAAGAAGAAACAATAAAAAATGAGAAAAAAGAATTATTAAAATTAGAACGTAGTTTTTCTAAAGAAAAAGAGAAATTTATAGAATTAAGTAAGCTCAATGATAAATTCACTCAACTTAAAAATAACAAGTTAGAACTAGAAGAATTAAGTAAAAAAGAAGAATATTATAGTAGACTTAAATTAGAAGTAGAGAAGTTAAAAGAGTTACAAAAGAGTAAAGATAAGATTATAGAGTACAGTACTTTATTAAATAAAAAATCACAATTAAGAAAACTTGAGCAAGATTTATTAGCAGAGGAAGATAAATATAAATTAGATTTAGATAATAATAAGAAATTACAATTAGAATTAAATGCACAAAAAGATAATATAGAAGAATTTAGAAAGGAAACTATTGATTATAAGTTTTTCTATAATAATTTTGATGAAATAGCTTCTGCTAAAACTAATATTGAAATATATAGCAAAAAATTAAAAGAGCTTATTTTGAAAAAAGAAACTTTTAGTGAATTAGAATCTAATATAAAAGATGAAAAAGAAGGTCATTTAGAACTTAACGAGGAGAAAAATATACTAGAGAGCAGTATTGGTAAGTTAAAATTAGAAATTTTAAAGAAAGAACAAGAGGTTGAAAAGTTCGAAGAATACAATAATAGGTTATCGGAATTAAACGAAAAAAAATCAAATATTGATTCGGATAAAAAACAATTAGAAGCCTTGAGAATAGATAAGGAAAAACTGGAGAAAGAGTTCTTATTGTTAAATAAAAATAAAGAACAAGAAATTTTAAATGGTTTTCTATTGAAATTACATGAGGGGGATGATTGTCCTTTATGTAAACAAAAAATTGAACACTTACCAGAAATTCCTAACTTAGTTGAGATTGATGATAATATAGAAAATTCACTTCAAAAAGTTAATAAAGATATAATTCAACTAGAAACTCTTATTGAAAAAAATGAAGAAGATATAGAACAATTAAGTAAGTTTTTAAAAAATCAAGAAGAGATTATAAACTTTAAATCTAAGGAAGAACTTTACCAATTAGAAGGTGAATTAAAGGTTGAGAATCCTAATTTAACTGAGATTGGTAAAAAAATCAAAGTATCAGAGGATAAAATTAAGGGACTTGCTCAAGAAATAGAGGAACTTTCAGAGTTATTTAAAAATGAAGATGAAATTAAACAAAAACATCTAGAAGCGAAAAATAAAATAGAACAGTTTGAGAAAAATGTAAAAATAGAGCTAGATGAGTTTGCTGACTATTATGAGAAAATACAATCTCAGGTTGAAGAGTTCGATAATACATGTAATGTTATACAAAATAATAGTAATGAACTATTGATAAGAAAAACTAAACTAGAAACAGAACAGAAAAATAATAAGACGAATTTACTAGAAGTTAGTAAAAGAATAGAAAGTATTGTTGATAGTTTCACTAATTCTAAGCTTAATAAGTATTACGTAACCTTAGAAATGGCAGAAGAAGACATAGCAGAATTGGTTAAATTAGAAGACTATGAATCTCAAATTAATAAATTTGAAGATGCCAAAAAAATTATAGTAAACACTATAGAAAAACTCGAAGAAGAGTTACAAGATATAGAACAACCAGATTTAGAAGAAGGGCAACGAAAACTACAAAATATTGAATCTCAAGTTAATGATTTTATAGAAAAAATTGCAGTGCTTAATACAAGATTAGAAAATAATAAAAAATTATATAAAAAAATTCATAGTGAGTATATTGAACTTTTAGAATCATCTAAAGAGATAAGAGAAATTATAGCATTTAGTGATGTTGTCAGCGGAAAAACTGAAAATAGAAAATCATTAGAAACGTACGTTCAAGGATATTATCTAGACTTGATTCTAGTTGCGGGAACTAAAAGATTATTACAGATGACAAATGACAGATATAGATTCATTAGACGTGATGAAAAATCAAAAGGTGGAGGACTTCAAGGATTAGAGATAGAAATACATGATATTTATCTAAATAGTACTCGTATTATTAGTTCTCTTTCTGGAGGAGAATTATTCTTAGCTTCTTTAGCTCTCGCTTTAGGGTTAGCCGAAGTTATTCAAAATGAGAGCGGGGGAATATCACTTGAAACTATCTTTATCGATGAAGGATTTGGATCATTAGATGCTGAAACACTTGATATTGCACTAACAACGCTAATAGATTTACAATCATACGGACGAAATATCGGTATTATTTCACATGTCAGTGAGCTAAAAGAAAGAATTAGACCGAAGGTAGAAGTCTATTCTAAAGATAATTATGCGAAGATTAAAATGACTGGAATATAAGGTAATATAAAAAGAAAGGAGAAAACATGAACTTAGAATTATTAATTGGTCCAAGTGGTGTAGGGAAAACGAACTACATATTAAATGATATCGAGTTAAATAGAGATAAACATAAAATAATTGTATTAACTCCAGAACAGAACAGTTTTAATTTTGAAAAAATGTTATGTGATAAATTCGGTGGTACTTTTAATATTGATGTTATGAATTTTTCAAGTTTAACTAGAAAACTATCTAAGCAATTAGGAATGGATAATCTTAGTAGATTAGGAGATAATATTAAGCCGTTTTACTTTTATAAAGCTGCCAAGAACTTAAAAAGTAGTGGAAATTTTTTAGTTAAAAGAATTATACAAGATGTTAATTTTATAGAAGTTATAGAAGAAATTATAAATGAATTAAAAGAGTATAAGGTAAGTATTAATTTATTAGAGGAATATTTAGAGAAAAATAATAATCTTGAAAGTAGTCATAGAGAAAAATTAGAATCTATTTTAGAAATATATGTTGAATATTCGAGATTATTAAAAGAACAGGAGACTTTTGATAAAGTAGATTATATAAATGAATTATTATTGTATCTAGAATATATAGATATAAGTGAGTATATTTTTTATGTAGATGGTTATTACAACTTCACAGCACAGGAATATTATTATATTGAAAAACTTGCCCAGAAGTCTAAAAAGTTAATAATTAGTGTTATAAGTGATGCAAATAGATATTTTAATTTTGATTTATCGCAATTACTCCAAGGTTACGAACTAGAAAAGATGAAATATAATGATTTTTATCTATCTGATTTATATAGTGAAGAGAAATATAAGCTTGATATTTTTAGAAAATCTCATGAGATTGTTGCTAGTATGAATGAAATAGTGAAAAATAATAAAGATGTGAATTTTTCTGTAGTAGCCTTTGTAAAAAAGGAAGATATAAATACTCTGAAATTTGATATTAAAGACAATATCGTAGAAAAATATGAAATCTTAGAAACTCATAGAGGTCGCTTTAATGGGATTTCTAATGATGTTCTTGCTGATAAATATTATAAAAACTTCACAGCGCAGTATGAGATTGATGATAGTATTGAGATTATATGTGCAAAAAATAAGGAGTTAGAGGTTAAACAAATTGCTCGTGAGATTGTGAAACTAAATCATAATAATATTAACCAAAATGAGATAGCAATTCTTTATCGTGATAATACATACGAAAATTATTTGAATATTTTTAAAGATTATAATTTAGAGGTTCATTTAGATAAAAATATTGAAACTAGCAATCATCGTTTAGTTAAGTTTATACAAGAAACACTATATTTTGATGAAGGTAGTTTTAAAACTAGATTATTAAATTTACTGAAAACTAGGTTAACGAATTTTGAGAATATTTATCGTCAAAAAGCTATTGCACATGTTTTACTAGGAGATTCAAATATTGATGAAAAACAACTAGAAAACGATATTGCAGAGTTAGATGAAACAGTAATAAAGGATAAATTTGCAACTAGTGATTTAGTAAAAAATCTTGGAAGAAAATATGGATATAGTGATTTATTAGAAAAAGTTAGAGTGATTTCAATAGATGATCTTGAAAATATATTAAATGAAAAATTGGTAAGTACGCATGGTGATATTTTAAAAGATTACTTTATTGAAGAGACGACAAAACATACGACTGAACAACTTGAAATTTGTAGACAAGTTTTATTAGAACTTATTAATAAGGTTTCAGAAGTTTCAGCTAAGAACAATCTTCAAGCTAAGAGATATATAAAAAAATTAGTGGATGTTTTTGACCATTGTAAGATTAGAATGTACCTTGATAAAGAAGATGGTGAGTATGATAACATTGAAGAGCTAAAAATTGACAGTATAGATAGGCAAGTTTACAAAAAAGTTCTTGAATATATTAATGATATAAATGAGAATTTTGGTAGTGAAAAGTTTGAATATAAAAAATTTGTTACTCTTTTTAATACTGGATTAACATCTATTAAGTATCGTTCAATACCAGAAATAAATAATTCTATTATTATGTCTACTATGGATTTAGCGAAAGTAGAAAATAAAAAAGTTGTTTTTGTCTTAGGATTTAATAAAGATGTATTGCCAGTATCTAAGAGTTCGGGATTAATAGACGATAAAGATAAAGAAAGATTAATTAACAATGATATATTTTTATCACCGACAAAAGAAGCGGCGCTTATAGATGAAGAGTTTGTAGCTTATATTGCTATGACAAGAGCTCAAGAAAAAACATATATAAGTTATAGTTTACTTGATAAAAGTTTTAAAGAAAATTTTGCATCTCCATACTTAAATACAGTAAAATCTCTATTCCCAGAATTAGAAGAAAAGCAAACTTCAAAAATTTTAGAGTTTTCTATTGCTGATTATAATTATTATTTAGAAAATATTTCAGAGATAGTTTCATCTAAGGAATTTAATTATCTATTCGCAAAAATTTATCGTAGATTTATGGAAGTGAAAGATAGTAAGACAAGCGAAGTTGAGGTTTTAGTTGAACTTATGATTAAGTTTTTAGAACAGTATCAACTTACATCAGTAAATGAAAATTATGAAAATTATGAAGTTCTTGATGAATTAAATGATAGGGTATTTTTCTCTAATGATACTAGTATTAAAAATTATTTATCTAAAATAATTAGAGATTATAAGTTTGAGCTTAATCGTGGATACATTGATGAATTTTTAGAAGTTAAGAAAGATAGTTTTTCTAAGTTTAGTATTTCAAAAATTTCTGATTTTGAAAGAAATCCATATCAATTCTTTGTTAAACGAGTACTTGGCATTGCTGAAGAAAGGGATATTGATATAGACAGTCTTGTTACCGGGAAATTCTTCCATGCAGTAATGTCAGAAAAAAGAATTACTAATTTTATAGCTGAATGTGGAAATAAATTTGATATAGACAAGCTAAAAGATGAAGATATTATAAAGAGATTTAATATTAAAGAAATCTTGAATGATGTTATTTATTCAAGTGATAATAAAGATATATTAGAAGCCTTGCAGTTGATAGAATTATTAAACACTCATAAGTATATTTTTAATAATATGATTCTAAGACTTGAACTAGCTGTAGCAATAGAAATAAAATATTTTGCTTTAACGAGATTTATGCCAACGTTCTTAGAAAGAAAATTTAGTTTGGAAATTGTAGACAATGTTATTACATGTGAAAATAAAGAGACTGGTGAGATTAATAAGAAAGAACTGAAACAGAAATATAATATACCACCAATTAAATTTACAGGGGTAATTGATAGGGTTGATGTAAATGGAAAAAATATTTCAATAATAGATTATAAGAGTAGTCAAAGCGATTTTTCTTTAGATAGTTTAGAATTAGGATTTATTTCTCAAATTTTGACTTATGCATTGGCATGTGAAATGATGTTTGGTAAAAATTCAGAAGATATCTTAGGAATATTTTATAGAGAAATAGCAAAATTAGGAAAAGATTTAAAGACATACAGATTAAGAGGGTTAGCTAACAGTGATCTAATATTAGATGATGAATTTTATGAAAAAGCGCCGGATATTATGTATGTTAGAACAACGAAAGCTAAAAAGATTCACGGAGCGGATAGTCATAAGGCGTTCACGAGTCCTGAACTTGAAAAATTAGTTAATAAGAATCTAGATAACATAATGAAACTATTAGAGAAAATCATTGTATTTGATTTTTCTTTGGATAATTATGAAATTGATAATCAGTATTGCACAGAAAAACAAACTTTATTTAATTTTGCAAGTAATAGTGATACGCGTTTGAACTACAGGGAAATCGTTGAACTTAAGCCGAAAGAACTAAAAGAAAAGATACTTAATGACTTAAGATAATCCCGGTTTAGAAAAATTTTATGAAAATTGATTTGTTGTTTTGAAAATAAAAAGCAACAAATCAAATTTTTTTTTATAATTTTTTCTATTTTTTAATCACATTTGACAAGTTTTATATTATAATAGTATATGGAATATAATGTCAGCTTTTAAATCAAGTTATTTGTATTGATTAACTTGAGTTGAAATATGCTAACGAATAGATATAGAGGCAAGGATAAAATAAATATGAAATTAACTTTTTTTGAAAAACTAGAACAGTATAAAAATAGTTCTAAAGAAGTATATATTAATAATATATATCAGAATGAAAATTTAACGTATAAAAATTTAATAGAGTATTCAGATAGACTTGCGTTTTATCTTGAAGAAAAATTAGGAGAAAATAAAAATCCTATAGTAGTGTACGGACATAAACATCCATTTATGTTAGTATACTTCTTAGCATGTGTAAAATCAGGAAGAGCATTCTGTCCAGTAGATATAAACACACCAAAAGAAAGAGTAGAAGAAATAGTAGAAACAACAGATTCTAAAATAGTACTAGTCACAGAAGAAATAGATCTAACTAGAGAGGTGCTAGATGTTAAGTCTACTAAAGAGATAATATTGAGTACTCAAAATGCTATTTCAAAAGAAAGCTGTGTGAAAGACGAAGATATATTCTATATAATTTTCACATCAGGAAGTACAGGAAAACCAAAAGGAGTATGTATCACATACAACAACCTAAATAACTTCTTGCACTGGTACACAGGATACTATGATGAGAAAGAAGAACTAGTATTTTTAGGACATCCACCATTCTCATTTGATTTATCGGTAATGTCATTATGGCCAAGTATTTATCTAGGAGCTACTTTGGTACAAATAGATAGAAAACACCAAGAGAACTTCAAAGTAATGTTCGAAGAACTAAATAAATCAAATGCAACGATATGGATTTCAACACCATCATTTATAGAAATGTGTTTTATAGATAAAAACTTCAATCAAAACCTAATGCCGAAGGTAAAACAATTCGTCTTTTGTGGAGAAAAACTATTCAGCACAACGGTAGAAAAAATTCATAAAAACTTTGAAAATGCACAGGTAATAAATACTTATGGACCAACAGAATCAACAGTAATGGTCACATGGGTAGAAATAACAAAAGAAGTGAATAAAAAATACTACGAGAACCTCCCAGTTGGAGAAGTAAAATGGGGAACAAAAGTACACCTAGCAAATCCAGATGAAGAAAACAAAGGTGAAATAGTAATCACAGGAAACACAGTTGCAAAAGGATACTTCAAAAATGACGCTATAACAAGTGAAAAATTTGGTATAGGAGAAGTAGATGGAAAAGAAGAGAGAAGTTACCTAACAGGAGACTTAGGGTACTTCAAAGGCGGTATGCTATTTTGTGAAGGGCGCATAGACTTTCAAGTAAAACTACATGGCCACAGAATAGAACTTGAAGATATAGATAATAATCTACTTAAAAATAAAAAAATACGCCAGGCAGCGACAGTGCCAAGCTACGAAGATGGAAAAGTAAAAGCATTGACATCATTTGTAGTATACAATGAAGAAATAGAAAAACGCTTCGAAGTAACAAAACAAATAAAACAAGAACTAAAAAAATTAGTGCCAGAATACATGATACCGAAAAAAATAGTATTCCTAGAAGAAATGCCATTAAATAACAATGGAAAAATAGATAAGAAAAAGTTAAAGGAGTTAGTATAGAATGAGCTACTTTGACGGAAATGAATTTTTCTTTTTCTTAGCTATAGCACTAATCATAGGATTTATAATAAACTATCTAGGTAAAAAAATAGAATATTATATATTGGCATTATCAGTAATATTTGCCATAGCGGTATATGGTAAAAGTACGATAATGTTAGCGTACCTAGTAGGATTCATATTTTATGAATACATATTAGTATTAATAGCCCAAAAAACAGAAAGCAAGAAATACTTAAAAATCTTAGTAGTACTATCGATATTACCACTAGTAATAAACAAAGTATTCGCAATTACTCACCTACATTTATTAGCCTTTATAGGAATATCGTATATGTCATTTAAGACAATACAAATTATGATAGAAATCTCAGATGGGTTAATAAAAGAAAAAATTAGTGTTGTAGAATATATACAATTCTTATTATTCTTTCCAACTGTAAGCGCAGGTCCGATAGATAGAAGTAGAAGATTCATGAGCGAAATGAAAGAAAGAATGCCGAGGACAGAGTACTTAGAATTAGCTGGAGAAGGAGTCTACAGACTAATATTAGGGTTACTATATAAAATAGTATTCTCAACATTAAGCTACCATTATTTAGTAGGTTTAACAAACCATGGCACATTTGTCTATTCTATGAAATACATGTATTTATATACATTGTACCTATTTTTTGACTTTGCCGGATACAGTTTAATGGCAGTGGGAAGCAGTAACATCTTAGGAATAAGAACACCGATGAACTTCGACAAACCATTCCTAAGTATAGACATAAAAGACTTCTGGAATAGATGGCACATAACACTATCAACGTGGCTTAGAGACTTCGTATTCTCGAGAGTCTTTATGGAAGCAACAAAGAAAAAAAGATTCAAGAAAAGACTAAATACAGCAATGTATGCCTACATGGTAAACATGGTACTTATGGGATTTTGGCACGGCTTAACAATAAGCTATATAGTGTATGGATTCTACCATGGAATACTTATGGCAGGATTTGAGTATTATCAAAAGAAAAGTAAGTTTTACAAAAAGAATAAAAATGAAACATGGTACAAAGTACTTAGTTGGTTCATAACGATCAACTTAGTAATAATAGGTTTATATATCTTCTCAGGAGAACCATATAAACTAATAAGTCATGTATTAAAAAAATAATAAAGAGTTAGGAGAACAAGCATGATAAAAGAGCAAGTATTAGAAATGTTAGAAGAAATCTGTGAAGATGAAGTAGTAAGAGAAGACTTAGATGTAAACATGAAAGAAGAAGGACTAATGGACTCTTTAGCTTTCGTAGAAATGTTAGTGAAAATCAAAGAAATCTTTGGATTAAGCATAGCTCCAACAGAAGTAACATATGAAGAAATCGATACGCCAAATAAAGTAATTTCATATATAGAAAATAGGAAATAAAATCATGATAAGATTAAAAGCATTTTTAATATCAATAGTATTGGTATTAATTACACTTGTAATTTTAAACATGACCCTTCTAAAGAAGATTGAAACTTATTATAAAGTCAATGATAATAGCGTTAGATACAGTACCTCTTTTGAAAAGTACAAAAGTAGAGATATAATAGTTGAAAATATGACTCCTAGAACACTTTTACTTTTGGGGTCTTCAGAGTTAACTACAACAATTAATGAGAATTATCATCCTAAGAGAATATTTAATTATGAAGATTTTAATATTATGCAAGTGGGGGTAGGAAATTCTCAAAACATTATTCATGCAGCAACTATAGGTTCTATAGGAAATGATGTGAGGAATAATGAGATAGTAATGATTCAATCTATTCAGTGGTTTGATAATAAGAATGGTATTTTAAAGGATGCATTTCTATCTAGAATTTCTAGTGAGCATGTTTACAATACTATGAGAAATGATAAAATAAGCTATCAAACAAAAGAAAGGTTTATAAATAGAGTTATAGAACTTTCAGCTTCTAACAAAGAATTAAACAAAAAATATAAGAGTTATAAACGATACTTCTTGAATGGAAAAGGAAATAAATTTACAGAAGAATTTATAAAATTAGATAATTATTTTTATGTTTTAAAAACTAAATTGAATTTTTATAAAAATAAAGGTAAAGAAAATTATCCAGTTAGTGGTGAAAATACTCCAAATTATAATTGGGAAGAATTAGATAAACAGGTAATCGAAGAAGCTAAAGACCGAACTAATAATAATGATTATCAGATTGACAATACGTACTATGATAAATATATAAGAGCTAAGTACGATCAGTTAAAAAATATTTCAAAGAATACAAAATATGATGATTCTAAGGAATATGAGGATTTAGACATACTATTATCTATCGTTAAGGATTTGGATTTAAATATTAAGTTTGCTATTCTTCCTGCTCACGGGAAGTGGAGTGATTATACTGGAATAGGTAGTGAGAAAAGACAAGTTGCCTATAATAAATTAAAAGAAATTGCTAAAAAAAATAACATAGAAGTAATGGATTATTCAAGTAAAGAATATGAAGATTATTATATGTATGATGCAATGCATGTAGGTTGGAGAGGATGGATTGATTTTGAAAGAGATCTTTACAAACTTAAAAAGTAAATTAAGCTATAAACAAAGACTAACACTATGGATATTATTCTTTTATGCAGTAATAATGGGAATAATAATATATTGTTTTGTGACTGATTTTTCAAATGTCCAAGAATATGTATATAGTGAGTTTTAATGATGGGACGGTACTGACTCAAAAGTCCTAAATTTTAAAAAGTTTATATGATAACTCATAAACGTAGTGGTATATTGATATTTAAATTCACTTTATGAAAGCTTTTTAGATATCTAATAAACTTTGCGGGGGTGACTCGACAGAATCTTGTTTCAAAAGGAATCATGATATTGTTGAGACGCTCCCTTTTTTATTGGCTCTTTGTCAAGTTGCATATAAAAATTGAAATCCGGAGCTGGAATTTTTTCCATGCCCCAGCTTTAGTATACAACCAATATTTCCCAGTTACTACTACTTGGCTTAGCATTAAAGTTGTTATGCAGCCCTTGAGCAGTTTTTTTATGTACCTGCTCGGCAGTTAGTTCGTGCAATTTTTTATTGATATTTATAATTATTTTGATTCTTTATGAATGAACTATTTTCTTATAAAAAATGATTGATTTTTTTTTTTTTTTTTGATATAATAATGACTAGAAAAGTATAAAAGATAATTATTTTTATATAATTAAATAAAAAATTATAATTTAATTATAAAAGAGATAATTTATGGAGGTATATATAATGAACAAAAATACAAAAAGAGTTTTATCGGCAATAACGATTGCAAGTTTAGCAGTAGTACCTGATGGGATAGCTCTAACAGTAGCTCCGTCAGTGTTTAATTTAAATGGTGGGGTGGTTCACGCTGCTGAAGAAAACATAGTAGATCTTCATTACCGCTTCGAAGGAAAGGATGACTTAATTAACGTTAAGGTAAATATTGCAGAAAATCCTAATGCTACCGTTGGAGACTACTATCCATTATCTAAGGATGGTGCTGATTTAAAATATATTACCAAAGGCAAAGGAATGATGTGGGTATATAAAGTAGATCCTGATCATAACTATAGAGTTGACCATAGAGGTGATTTACTTTCTAAATATGCACATCTGCATCTGTTAGGCGTATATACCAAACCAAACAACGCTAGTACAGAAGTGAAACCAAACAATGATGGTAATGCAAACGCTGGTGCTAACAATAATGAAACACCTCACAAAGTAACGATCACATACAATTTTTACGACGATCCAATGAGTCCATTCAGTAGCAGTAGTAGTAGCAAAGTAGTTGACGTTACTCCTAACCAACCATTGTCAGATCATATCCCAGAAACATTCCCTGGTGGATATGTATTTTATGGTGCAGGTGGATATATAGGTGCACATGGTGAAGGAGGCAGCAGTAAGGAACTCCTAAAACGTAACGATCTTTTTGGTAACTGGACTAATGTCAGTGTCACATACCCTAGAAGAAGCAATGGATCTAGAACTAACCCTAGCAACGCTGGTACTAACAATAATGAAAAACCTCACAAAGTAACGATCCACTACAGTCTTTACAACGGTTATCATCCAGTAGAATCGCCTAGTAGTGAAGTATTTTATGTTACTCCTAACCAACCATTGTCAGATCATATCCCAGAAACATTGCCTGGTGGAT
>NZ_CAUQNQ010000013.1:0-27323 GCF_963519265.1 uncultured Gemella sp.
GTATTATAAATAAAAAGAAAGAAAAAATTAAATATGGTACTTTTTCTAAAAATTTTTTCATCAATCTGCCTCCTAATTATAGTGTTATTCTATCATATATTTTGTTAAAAAACAATAATCAAATATAAGCATAGAATTCATAAATATTGTAACCGTTTTGCAAATGTGTTATTATTAACTTAATATTAAACGAGAGGGGAACAATAATAATGAAATTTTTTATTGATACAGCTAATGTAGAAGACATTAAAAATGCTAATGAATTAGGGGTAGTTTGTGGAGTTACTACTAATCCATCTTTAATCGCTAAAGAAGGACGCGACTTCAAAGAAGTAATTAAAGAGATTGCATCTATCGTAGATGGACCAATTAGTGGAGAAGTAAAAGCAACTACTACTGACTGGAAAGATATGGTAGAAGAGGCTAGAGAAATCGCTAAAATTCATCCTAATATGGTAGTTAAGATTCCAATGACAGAAGATGGTCTTAAAGCAGTAAATGTGCTGAAAAAAGAGGGGATTAAAACTAATGTTACGTTAATCTTTAGCCCGACTCAAGCTTTACTAGCGGCAAGAGCAGGAGCAACATATGTATCTCCATTTTTAGGTAGATTAGACGATATTGCTCACAATGGATTATTATTAATCGAAGAAATAGTAGAAATTTTTGCGAATAATGATATTGATACACAGATTATTGCAGCAAGTGTTAGAAATCCAATTCATGTTACAGAATGTGCTAAACTAGGATGTGATATTGCTACTGTTCCATATAATGTAATTAAACAAATGGTTAAACATCCTTTAACTGATATCGGTATTGAAAAATTCAAACAAGATTATTATAAAGTATTTGGTGAATAATCTGTAGAAAACTTTTACGTTAAAAATATTTTTCTTCAAAAAAATTTAAAAATTTTGTATTTTATACTAGAAATATTTATAAAGTAATGTTATAATATATTTTGTTGTATGAAAAAGTTGTTAAGATTAAATTTTATAGGAGGTTATATTAATGCGCGTAAATGTAACATTAGCTTGTACAGAATGTGGTGATAGAAACTACATTACTAAAAAGAACAAAAGAAATAATCCAGACCGTATTGAACTTAAAAAATACTGTCCAAGATTAAAAAAAGTGACTTTACACAGAGAAACTAAATAATAAAGTTAGAGAAGCCTTAAAGTATCAACGTTTAAGGCTTTTTGTTTTGCCTTTTGACAATGTTTTGACAATGTAATTTTTATAAAGCCATAAATTTAGCAAATTTATCAGCCATATTATCTCTATGTTTTTCTGTTACGTGAGCATAAATACTCATTGTTGTTTTTAAGTCAGAGTGACCTAATCTTTCTTGTACCTCTTGAATAGTAATACCACTTTCAAAAAGTAAGCTACAATGTGTGTGTCTGAAACCATGTACTTTAATTTCTTTAAAATCATGCTTTTTACAAATACGTTTTAAATTAGCATTCATGAAATTTAGGTATAAATAAGAGTTTGTTATATCATCAGTAAAACAAGATTGATGTTTCTTTACTCTTGTACCTATCATTAAAAACCTTTCCTTTTGGTTTAATTTCCAACGTTTTAAAATTTTAGCTGTTTGATCATCAATACTAATACATCTTATACTACTTTTACTTTTTGGGGTTTGCACGACTACCTTTTTATCAGTATTTAATGCTAACGTCTTGTTTATATTAATTGTATTGTTTGTAAAGTCAATATCAGACCATTCAAGAGCCTGTAACTCACCTTTTCTAATACCAGTGAAAGCTAACACCCTAAACATTGCAGTTAGTTTTATATCGTTCTCATTATCAACTAAAGTAAGAAATTGCTTTAATTCATCTTTAGAGTAATATTTATCCCTATCATCTGAATTAATATCATCATCTTTCTTAGGTAACAATACATCTTTCATAGGGTTATCGTAAATAACTTTCATCTTAACAGCATAATCTAAAATCATGCTACCATAGATTTTTATTTTTTTAAGAACAGCAAGTGAAAAACTCTTGCTGTAATTGTTAATGATTTTTTGGCAATAAGGTAGAGTAATCTTTTTTAATTGCATATTTTCTAACTTATCAAGTAGTAAATTAAAGATATGTTGATTAACAAGCAAAGTACTTTCTTTAATGGTATGTTGGTAACCCTCATACCATAATTCATATATTTCTTTAAATGTTGTAACATCTGTATTTAATAAACCATTATTAGCTATTTCAGTTTTAATCTTAGCTTCGCATAGTTGAGCTTCTTTTTTAGTTTTAAAACCACGTCTTGTTGTTTCTTTTCGTCGTCCTTTATCGTCTATACCTAGATAAAGTTTTACCATGTAATATTTTTTATTGTCACGTTTATTTATATATTCTTTAATCAATTTTTTCATTTCCTTTCTATCTAGCACATATCAAAGAAATTAATAAATGATTAGGTAAAACCACATCATATAATGGACGTGGTGAGACTTTTAAAGGATAGGCAATGTAATTACACCCTTTGAAAATTGGGACGTTTTAAAGCGATTTAAACGGCTTGTAATTTTAAGTAAATGTATGAAACCTTGAGAAACTAGCATTTATATGGTATAATATAGTTATATTTATATTTTTTCATAGATAAATTTTTTTCATTTTTATTAAATCCTAAAAGCACTGGTATTTTTACTGGTGCTTTTATTATTTTTTAAATTATAAAGTAAAAAACCGCAAATATCAAAATGACATTTACGGTTTTTCGACCTTGCGGTCCTCTCATTAGTTAAAGTATATCATTTTGTAATGAAAAAATCAATATTTTTATTAAAATTTTTTTTACTTTTAGTTCTTATTTAGTCGACTGTTTAGGAAACTTACTATAAATAATTTCGTTTTTCGATAAATTAGCCAATGCATTTAAATCTTCTAAACGTTTTATACCTAAATCTGCTCGAACTTTCTCAAATGCTGTTGAATTTATTTTATCACTTAGATTATTAAGTAATAAAGTTACTTTGGTTATAAACGTGTTGTATTCATCTTTATTTAAATAATATTTGAAGTAAACGAATAAATCAAATAAAGTTTTATTTTTATCTCTATAATATCCTTTTGAGAGTTGAGAAAGATAATTTTCATGTATTCTTGAATTAGCTTGTTTAACATCAAATATACGTTCATTATGAGCACATTTGTTTCGTACTTTTCTTAACCAATTTAGACTACCTATTAATAACCTTTTTCTCTCTTCGAGAGTATTTCCTCCTATATTCATATCATATAAATCACATATATCTGTAATAACATCATCTTTTGATACTTCTATAAAATCAATAAATGTTGAAAAATTAATTACTTTTGCCACTATCCAAGTAGGAATATATCTATTTTTATCAAAATAAAATTTAATATAATCACTTTTACTATTTAAAAGTTGCTGGTGAATATTTGCTATAACTTTAAAGTTATTAGTAACCGAAATATTATTATAGGCTTCTATATTGAACCAATGTATCATATCATTATCATTAATTTCATCAAATTTATATGCAAACAGTGCTCTTATTTCTACTTCTATTTGAGTTACATAATTTAATATCAGCATTCTTAGTGTATCATCAAATACTTTTAAATTATAAATACTATCTATAGTGGTGTCAGGCAGATAAATATGTTGATTATTTTCATTTTTACCATTTGTAAAAGGTTTTTTATAGCCATTAATCAAATTAAAATATCCAGATTTTACTAATATATTTTTATGTAACTGTCCATTACAAGCTATTTTCTTTTCATTATGTAATTTGTTAATTTGATCATCGTATGTTAAAAATACTTTTGTGTTATCCATTGTTTACTTCCTTTCTAATGTTTTTTATATTTAAATTTGTACTTTTTAATAATTGTCAGAAGCAATATCTCCCATGCAAGTCACTTCTTGAGTGGTAGGTAACTGTTAGTTGTTGGTTTCTCAATATTAATTATTATTATTATTATTATTATTTTCTATTATTTTCTATTATTTTCTATACTTGCTATATATTTTTTATCACTCTCAGTTAATTGATAATTTTTAAGTATTTTTAAAATATACTTAGATACACGTATTCTATCTTTTTCTGTTAACATTTCGATTAATGGTACTAGAGAATATGTACCGTCTTGCATATTAACCCTTATACTTTCCATTGTTTTCAAATACTCAATATCAACATGCCAAGGATTCCATGAAGCATTATTTTGGTCAATATAATCATAGATATAATTAATATTTTCTAATGTTATATTTCTATCTTCTAACCATTTTTTAAACTGAAGTCTAGCGATTGAATACTCTTCGTTAGATGATACTTTGTTTCCAGTTTGATATTCTAGTATAGAAACTAAATTATTATCTAAAAATTCATCTATTGAACCATATAATAATTCATTTACAGTCATATTTCCTTTTTTAGCTATTGCTTTTAATCTAGAACGATTAGGTAAAGTCGCTCCACGTTCCCATTTTGAAGCATTACTACGTTCAGCGTTTATGTCTTTATCTTTTCCAAATTGTTCTAAAGTCAAATTTAAATTATTCCTTATGTTAAATATACGCTCACCGACTTTAATTTTATCAACATTGAATTTCATAATACACATCCTTAATTTTATTTTATTGATACCATTATACAATATTTATTATAAAAAAGGAATAAAAAATGTCAAAAATGTCAAAAATATTCTTGACAACTAAAAAAATGAATGGTAATATTTAATTGTGTCAAAAGAGTCAAAAAAATAGGAGGTGATAATAATGAATACAGTAAGAATTAATAAAGTAAAGGCTTTTAGAGAGGCACTAAACAAAAGGCAATCTGATATGGCTGACTATTTAAATATATCTCAAGGGACTTATTGTAAAAAGGAACGTAAACAGAAATTTACCGATAGTGAAAAAGTTATACTTACTAACTATTTTAAAAAAAGTTTTCCCGAAGAGACTTTGGAAAGTATATTTTTTTAGACACTTTGAGTCAAAAATGTCAAAAACCTTTCAAGTACCAAGCTACCAACTCAACTACTTAAAAGGTTAAAGACAAGTATTTAACAAAAATACTTTCTTTCATTATAACACAAGAAAGGAGTTTTAAGTATGGAAAACAAAGAATTATACATTAATACCTTTTGTTGTGCAGTGGTATTTATACCATTCATAACAGCATTTATTTATATACTAGCTATGCTAATGGATAGCATTTATTAAAAGGAGAGTGATTATATGTTCAGTGTAGAATTTGAACAAGAAGTGATTAAGGCAGTACGTGAGATAGTCAAAGACATCTTACTGGATGAAATAAAGCAAGATAAACGATACAACCAAAAAGAACTATGTGAAACCTTAGGAATTGGAGTTGATACTTTATCAGACCTAAATAGACGTGGTTTAAGACCAACTAAAGTAGGTAGGCAGTACATTTATCTTGAAAGTGAAGTGAACAAGTTTTTGAAAGAAAACACAATTTAAAAAAATATTGAGTATCTAGCACATATCAAAGAAATTAATAAAGGCGGTTATAGTACCGCTTCTTAAAATAAAAATAGAATGGAGATAATAAAAATGGAAATAAAAGTAATTAAAGACGGAACAACAGAAGAAATGGTTTATAACGGTTTAGAGTTATTAGAGAAGATAGCAAGCAAGATAATAGATAAGAGTAATAGTGCTGTATCTTTAAAAACAGATAAAGAAAATAACAATACAGTTACATTAGAGACCTTACAGCAAGATAATGAGTTATTGCTAACGTTTGTTGGAACATATTCCACAATAGCACCAAGCTTTAAAGATATGGTTACAGAGTATCAAAAAATTAAAGATAGTGAAACCTTTAGAAATAAAATCATTGATAGAGAAATAAAAGGCTTAACAGGATATATTGAAATGTTAGACGTTGGGAAAATTACAGAAAAACCTACTGACTTACAAATTTTAAAAATGCAAATTAAAAGTACTTTAGAAATAACGGTTAAAGTACTAAAAAAGCTAAAAGATACATATAGTAAAGATGAAAATACTTTACGTATTGAAATGTAAAAGAGGTGATGTGATTATGAATACTATATACACAGAAAGGGTGAAAATATGGAAGATATAAAACCATTAAAATTAAAAGAAGTAATTCAAATTAATAATAATGATGAAATAATAACTAGTTTATTAAATAAACAGGAAGTAATGGCTTTAGTCGGGAGTGCTAACAGTTGTAAAACAAGTGTTGTAATAAGTTTAGCTATTAGTATAATAAACAATAGTTATTGGTTAGATAGATTTAAAGTAAGTGGTAAGAAAGTTCTGTTTGTTAATACAAGTAGTAAATTTAGTTATGTTGTGGAAACAATAGAAAAAATAGGAAGAAATGAAGCGGTTAACGAAAATTTAGAAATTTTAGATGTTAGAAATGAAAGTTTTAATAAAATTGATGAATTATGTAATTTTATAAATAATGCTAGTTTTGAAAAATATGATCTAATTATAATCGATACTATTGATACATGTACACAATTAGAAAATCAAAATTATAATAGTATTCCAGTTAAAACCACATTATCTAGATTAGCTTTCAATTTAAATACTGCTATTGTATTTACACATGATAATTTTACCCCACGAATTGGGAATATAGAAACAGATAATCAAATTAAATATACTAGATTACATTTATTTTGTGATGTATATATTGAATTTCTAGAATTATATCCTTCTGATTATTATCTAGATACTATTAAGCGTGATGAAGTAATAGGATATTTGAAAAATACCATTCCGGAAATTTTGACTACTTTTAAATTTGATATTAGCAAAGGTTTAGAAAATGAGATAATTGAACTAAAAGAAAGAATAAATACCCTTGATTTCTTAGGAGACTATGAAAAAGAAAAGATTATTGCAGAGATTGATGAACAGATAAAAATGGTTAATCATAGGAAATTTTATAAACTGAAGATAGTATCAAAAGAAAATGGATCAGAAGATTATTTCTATTATTTTAATTTTCCATATTTATACAATGTAACATCAGAATATATTGAAAATCTAGAAGTAGGGAAAAAGGCTGTTGATACTCTACCTAAAAAAGATAAGCGTAAAACAAAAGATATTAATAAAGCTTCTAATAAAAAACAAATTATTGAAAGTATTCAGAAGTTTAAACAACTAGAAGGAGAATATCCAACCTCAAAAGATTTACAGGAATATTTAGGTATAAGAGAAAGGACGTTACAACGAAAAATTAAAGACTGCAACGGAGAAGTTATAAAAATAAATAATACTTATACTTTAATTGATGATTTGCTTTAAAAATAAAATAATATTTAATAAAACGACACCGACATTTTAAAGTTATAAATAGTTGTCGTATTAACGGAAAAGTTTATTTATTAGTTTTAAAATACATACCAAAATAAAATAAATGACATATAACCATAAAATATAAAAAGTAAAATATTTATATTTGATTTTTACTGGTGAAAACCATGATTAAAAAAATAAATATATTTGTTTTATCCACGACAAAAACGACAAAAACGACAAATGACGGTATCCGACAACCCGACAAAAAGTGTTTTTTAATATATACTTGTCGTTTTTTTACGACAAATACGACAAATTAAAATACTTGTCGTATATAAAAGTTATTAAATCAACGATTAATAGCATTTAAGAATTGCTAAACGACATGAAACGACAAGTATTTTTGTCAGACACCCCACTATATACTATCTACGATGTATATAGTCTGGTAGGTGGCAATAACCCCCTATGTGGGTAATACGGACAAGGGGCTTTAAAGCTAGCCCCCTTGTACCGTCCTTACCCCACGGATAGGGAAAGCGAAAAAAAGAAAAAAAATAAAAACTTGTCGCTTTAAAAATTTATGGTATTTCTATTTTTTTTATTTAAGAATTGATTTTCTAAAAGTAGGAGGTGAAACAATGAAAAAGAGATCAAGAAGAAAATTCAAGAAGATAACAGATAAAAATTTTCAAAAATTTAGAGTTATGCACCCATGTAAAGATATATTAGAGGTTAGAAATTGGTTAAAGCAGAATATGCAACCTTTAGAATATATTCAAGGTAGACTAACAAAAGTTGGACTTCTTGTATACAGTAAAGAAGATAAAATTTACAAAGGCTTAAATTATGGTAGCGATATAAGACTAGTACCAAGAAACAATAAACATAATATAACTATTGAATTATTGAATATCTGTTTTGATGAAGAAATAGATATTATGAAGCCACTTAAGAAGAAAAAAGATACTGAAGAATATAGAATAGAAGATAATGAAATTTCATGGTATTTACTAGAGAAATACAAGATACTGGAGTATTTAGTGTTACAAGCTTTATATTGTGGATATCTAAAAAAAGATAATGGATACATTGTAGGCGATTTATGGTAAATATAAAACGAAAGAAAGGAATTTAAATAATGCAGTTATCAAAAGAAGAACAAACTAAACTAGATACCATAATCGAGCATTATATGGACGATAAGACCTCTAAAGAAGCAATAGCTATAGAAACCTATCTGAATAAAATAAACAGCTTAGAACGTGAATTATTGATAGCTGTATACTTTAATTTTTCACGTAAGGCAACTGATGAAGAAAATAAGGTTATTAATGAACATAAAGTGAAGTTATTTAATTTGTTATCTGAAAAAGGATATATAAAGGTTAACAATAGCTTATCATTAAAGAGAAAGTCTAAATCAGAAAAGCAAAAGTCTAAATCAGAAAGTGAACACAAGATTAAAAGACTATCTCAATTTAAAAAACTAACGGAAACAATAACAACTTTGCATAATAGATTGTATTCGCTAGAACTAGAGTTGAAAACCTATGATAGCATAACAACATCAAATTTCATTAATGAAAAAGTTAATACATCTAAACAAAGCTATAATTTTGGTAGTTTTAAAATCTCTTCTGAAATAGATGAAGTAAAGGAAATCATACATAGTAAGGTTATAGAGTGGGAAAAAGAGAGAGAGTACTTAAATGATGTGTTTAATCAAATTGAAGAAGTAAAAGCACAACATTTATATTACCTTAGATATATCAACGGTTTAACGTGGAGTGAAGTGGCTTCAGAAATGAATAAATCAGTTAAATGGTGTATAGAAGTTCACACTAAAAATATTGAATTATTGAAATTATAGAAAGGACGATTAAAGATGAATGAACGAGAACCACCGAAACTTTGAACCGAGAACTAACCGTGAAAAAAACGTCTAAATAAAGAAAGTGGGAATTAATATGTTTGAAGCTTTCAAAACTAAAGATATAATCAAAGACGGACGCGTCAAAAAGTATTACAGGGTTGAAAAAGTACCTTGTAATTTAGGGGGATATAAATATTATATAAAGTGTTATAAATGTGATAATAAGTGTTTGAAAATGTATATAAGCGAAGATAATAAGCTAGTATGTAGGACTTGTATAGGTTTAAGGAAACAACAATTGAATAGAAGTAAAACTGATCCTAATAGATATTACAATTTAATGCTTAAACAATGTTATAAAGTGGATAAAAATTTCAACTCCGATAATATACCACTAAATAACTTTCTAGGGTCTCCATTTAAACCCTCAAGAATGAAACAAAATAAATATTTTGAAGCATTCTCGAAATATATGCATTACAGGAAAAAATACTATTATTATTTGAAAATACAAGAAGAACAAAGAGGTAAAAATTATGATTGATAAATTAAAGCAAGAAGTTAAAGATGAATTAAATAAACTACATTCAGAGAGGGTTCAAAAAGAACAGCTTGAGAAAGCCAAGGATGAGCAAAGTAAAGAGAAGAAGTTAACAATTACTAGAGATGAATTGAAGAGAATGAAATATACAGAACGACTTAAGTTAAAACAAGAGAACCCAGAGGGTTATAAACAATTAGTAGAGGAGAATTTAAAATAATGGATAAAGTACTAAAAGGACACGAGAGAATAAACGAATTAGTAACAAAGTATCATGAGGTAAAAGCAAGCATTGTTGAGGCTATAGCAGAGGTAAAAGGAAAACGAGAACTATTGATAAATGAAATAGATACGTTGAAGACAACCACAACAACTACCGTTTCAGATAAAATTGAAGTTACAAAAGAATTAGTTAAAAAGGAAAAAGAAGTTAATACATTACAGGATGTTGAAAATCAATTAACTAAGGAATTGGAAGAGAAAACAAGACCTATTAAAGATGAATTAGCTAGAGAAATAATTGCTAGTTGGCATAGACCAATGGAAATTAACTATAGGGAAGTAATTCAAGATTACAAGTTATTAGATAAAGAGATACAACAAAAAGTTAAGGAATTAGAGGAGAAACATAATGCTTCAGCTAAGGAGAAGACTTTAATTGTTGGTGATATGTATAAAAAGATATGCGAAGTATTAGATGATGAAGATTTAATCCTTTATGAGGACGCAAATAAAAAACTTTGGGTAACCGATGTAACCCCTGTTTCAGCGTATAACAACAAATTATCAGATTATTATAGATAGAATTAAAGAGGGATACTAATATTTTTAATAAGCTTTATTAATTTAAGGTTTAAGAACAATGAAGACATCTATTAATAGGTGTCTTTTTCTTTTCTCCTAGAAGTGGTAAAAGGTATAAATTACTAAGGTAGAATGCTAAGAAATGCTAAGGTTTGAAATGTATATAGAGGAAAAACAATAATAATGAACAGTGACTATTTCTTTTCCCTTATGAGCGGTAATATGCAGTTATTAGATCGCTTCTGTATGGAAATAGATATAATTACACTAAATTGAGTTGAAACACGTTAAACAGCTTTTAAACAGCAGTAAGAAAAAACTACTTTTTACTAACAAAAACTACCATTTTTAGAGGTAAAAATAACGTTTTTTTACATAAAATGTTGGAAAATGAGAGTGTAAAAACCTATATAGTAAATGTTGAGATAGTGGCTTTTAGTGGCATAAAATTCTATAAGGCGTAGTATAAAATGTTGGAAAATGTCGGAATAAAACTCTATATATAGATAAAATTTAAGTAATATGAGTGTTATTCATGTTGTATAGAATGTTGGTAAATGTTGGTATAAAAACATATATAGATAAAAAAACTTGAAAAAACTTGAAAATAAAACCTATAAATGTTGGCAAATGTTGGCATAAAAATCTATATATCTTTAAAATCGGCAGTTTCGGCTGTCTTAAAGGAGTTTTCAAAAACCTTAAAAAACCTTAAATAAAAAAACATATATATCAAAAAGAAGTTTTAAAAAGGGGGGATAGTACCTCTCTACTATGTTGTTCGGACTTCACGCCGTCACTGTACATTTTTTCTCGCGTGAAAGTTAAATTGTAGGAAAATGTTGGAATAAAATCCTGTATAAGTGGAAATGTTGAGATAGTAGCTTTATTCTTTTATAATATATTTATAATCTATTGTACAAAAAAATGTACAGATGCATATAATATATAATATAAACCAATATAGTATACTTATAATAGTTGATTAATAGTCATTTAAAATAGTAGTACAAGAGTGAGAAACTAAAAACAACCAAAGCTAACCCCACCTTGATAATATAAAACTAACCCCCCCTCAAAAAATTTTGAAAAAAATTTTTTTCTTCAGGAGCGGGCGGGTGTCTTTTTTGGGGGCGGACTTAATTTTTTCTCGTGAGGGGGGGTATCTCATCTTTTAAAATTTATGAAACATTATTAAATTAATGAAATTCATAAGTTTTATAAAATAAAAACTAAAAAAAGACGGTTAAAAAACCGTTCCTTAATCTCTTTAATATGTGCTAGATAAATAATAAAAATAATCTTGAGTTGACCCACACTTGACCCACATATTGAAATATTTACCAACATTATTGATAAATCACTAAATATAGAAATGTTGATATATCAAGGGTTGGGAAGCACCGGGAATTTATAGAAATTATCAAATCAAACAGAGAAACTAAATAATAAAGTTAGAGAAGCCTTAAAGTATCAACGTTTAAGGCTTTTTGTTTTGCCTTTTGACAATGTTTTGACAATGTAATTATTATAAAGCCATAAACTTAGCAAATTTATCAGCCATATTATCTCTATGTTTTTCTGTTACGTGAGCGTAAATACTCATTGTTGTTTTTAAGTCAGAGTGGCCTAATCTATCTTGTACTTCTTGAATTGTAAAGCCACTTTCAAACAGTAAACTACAATGTGTGTGCCTAAAGCCATGTACTTTTATTAGTTTAAATTCATTCTTCTTACAGATACGTTTTAAATTAGCATTCATAAAGTTAAGGTATAAATAAGAGTTTGTTACCTCTTCAGTAAAACAAGGTTGATGTTTCTTTATTCTAGTACCTATCATTAAAAATCTTTCCCTTTGTTTGAGTTTCCAACGTTTTAAAATATTAGCGGTTTGCTCATCAATGCTAATACTTCTTATACTACTTTTGCTTTTTGGAGTTTGAACAACTACCTTTTTTTCTGTATTCAATGCTAGTGTTTTATTAACAGTAATCATATTGTTTGTAAAATCAATATCATCCCAGTTTAGAGCCTGTAACTCACCCTTACGAATACCAGTATATGCTAATAACCTAAACATTGCAGTTAGTTTTATATCCTGTTCACTCTCAACTAATTCAAGAAATTGTTTTAATTCTTCTTTAGAGTAATATTTATCCTTATCATCTGAAGTAATATCATCTTTTGGCTTAGGTAATAGTACATCTTTCATTGGGTTACTGTATATAACTTTCATCTTAACAGCATAATCTAAAATCATGCTACCATAGATCTTTATTTTCTTAAGTACAGCAAGTGAAAACTTTTTACTGTAATTATTAATAATTTTTTGACAGTAAGGTAGAGTAAGTTTTTTTAATTGCATATTCTCTAATTTAGCAAGCAATAAATCAAATATATGTTGATTGACTAGTAAAGTACTTTCTTTAATAGTATGTTGGTAACCCTCGTACCATAATTCATATATTTCTTTAAATGTTGTAACTTCTGTATTTAATAAGCCGTTAGTAGCTATTTCAGTTTTAATCTTAGCTTCACAAAGTAGAGCTTCTTTTTTAGTTTTAAAACCGCGTCTAGTTGTATATCTATCTTTTCCAGTGATTTCATCTTTTCCAAGATAAATATGAACAGTATAGTAATTTTTTCCGTCTTTTTTTGTATATTGTTTAATCATTTTTATCATTTCCTTTCTATCTAGCACATATCAAAGAAATCAATAAATGATTAGGTAAAACCACATCATATAATGAACGTGGTGAGACTTTTAAAGGTTAGGTAATGTAATTACACCTTTTGATAATTAGAACGCTCAGAAGAGGTTTAAATAGGTTGTGGTTTTAAGTAAGAAGCGGAAACCTTGATATAACAGCATTTATATGATATAATATGTATATATTCTTTAATAAAGAAACTATGTATTAAATCATTTTATATAATTTTCATTTTTATTAGATCCAAAAGCACTGGTATTTTTACCGGTGCTTTTTCTATATTTTAAATAAACTAAATTAATTATTTTTAGTTTTTAATTGCATAATCTGAAGTTCATTAGGTAATCCTATAGATGAAAATAATTTATCAGTATAACTATGATTTTTAATTTTACCTTTAAGGTTGTTCATTCTTTTTCTTATAGTATTGTTAATTTTTGCATATTGGTTATAATTGATAAAAAATTTAAGATAAAGTATAGAATTATAGATACTTTGTCTATTATCGCTATTAAGAATATTTAACGGTGTATGTATATCATCATAAAAAGGTAAATCATTCTTTAGAGTAGTTTCTAACATTTTATTATTATGTGCCGTTATATTTCTTAATTCAGTTAGATTTTCTAATCCTTTTTGTATAACGTTAAAGTGTATATCTTTTATAGAATTGGTACTTAAATTATCTTTAACAAACTTCGCCAGTTCTTTTGCAACATCATTTTTTATTTTATCAGGTAATAAATTATAAAAGTATGTTACTTCACCTAGTGTAAGATAATCAACCAAAACCCAAAACGGTACAACTGAATGAACCTTATAATAATGTTTAATTGAATTATTATTTCTTTTCTTCTCTTTGTAATAATTTAAAGTATTGGCAAAGTTAGAAATTTGTCTACTTACTTTTATAATATCTTTACTACCGTATGTTTTTATATCTAAATATGAGTATAAATCATTTTTAAAATGTTTACAGTAACAATAAGCTAAAATTGACTTAAAGTGTCTTTCAGCTTCAATTATTCCCTCAAAGATAACAGTTTTTATTACTTTATCAAAGTGATGTATTTCAAGAATATCTTCAAAATACACATCATCATAATATTTATTGGTATCAGAATTTATAAAAAATTTACTATAAGCATTTACAACATTGTAGTAATTATATTCCAGTAAATACTGTTTAGCTGCTTTTTTATCTTTAAATTTTAGGTTTCTATCCTCTAAAATTTTAAGTTGTTGATCTAAATTTTTAAAAGGTTTCACATCTATCCTCCTTTAATTAAAACAAAAACACCGCATATATCTAAAATATACACGGTGTATTGCACACATAGAACCCCTTTCCATATTAAAAGTAGGCTACCTATATGCTTATCTCTTATGTATATTTTAGTATTATTTTAAATAATTGTCAATTGATTACTATCAATTTTTTTTAACTTTTTTTAACTTTTTGCTATGTTTTTGATTATTTTTTTCAAGTTTTTATGGTTTATTTACGATTTTATATAGTTTATTAAGTTGTTAAATATCCTTATTAAACAACTGTACCGCTTCTTGAGTGGTAGGTAACTGTTAGTTTATAGTTAGTTATTCTAATTTACCTATAATAGGGACAATATACTTGCAGTTAAGTAACTTAGTTATCTATATTATCTAAATATTCAGTATCTATTGGTGTACTTTCTATTTTATCCTCTAAATACATATTAATAACTTTATAAAAACTTTCTATAGTATCATCAAGTTGAGCTCTATTGTTAGTTTTATCTTTATGAGATTCTAATATTTTAAGTGCTTGTATAAGTTTATACAAGTCATCACTGATGATATATGAACCCTTTTCAGTTGTATACGTCTTTTGTTTAGTGTTCATAATATAATCATTAGATAAATCCCAAATTATTTCTAGTAGATTATCTAAATCGTTTAATAAACTATTATCTAATTTTTTATCTTTTATGAATTTAAGAAAATTACTGATGTTTATGGTTTTCAATATTAATTCACCATGATCACGATGAGTATGGGTTATTATTTTTTCATAGTTGAATTTTAAAAATTCATCCACACTGCCGTATACTAATTCATTTACAGTCATATCAGCGATTTTTGCTATTGTTGTAAGTCTTTCTTTATTAGGTAATGAAACACCGTTTTCCCATTGTTGAACATTTCCTTTACTAGCTCCAAATAATTTTCCGAAGCTTTCTAAAGTATAACCTTTATTAAGTCGTATTTGTCTTATTCTCGAGCCAACAGCTTTCTTATTTATTTTTGTTTTCATAATTAATAGTTCCTCTTTTAAATTAAGCTATATTTTAATTATACACTAATAAAATAAAAAAATAAACAGGAAAGTACAAAAAAGTACTTGACTAGTTAAAAGTATAATGCTAAACTAGTATTGCAAGTACAGAAAAATACTTAAAATATTAAAAAGGAGGTAATTTAATGCAACCTATCAAAATAAGTAAAGTACGTTCTTATAGATATGCTTTAGGTAAAACACAAAAAGAAATGAGTGAGTTACTTAATATACATCATGTTGTGTATGGACGTAAAGAAAGAATGTTAGTAGCGTTTACTGACAAGGAAAAAGTAACATTATTGAATTATTTCAAGGAATACTTTCCTAATGAAACAATTGATAGTTTATTTTTTAAAACGTAATGTACAGAAAAGTACAAAAAACCTTTCAAGTACCTAGCTACCAACTAAACTACTTAAAAGGTTTAAAGACAAGTATTTAAGAAAAATACTTTCTTTCATTATAACACAAGAAAGGACTTAACAAAATGGAAAACAAAGATCTATACATCAATACTTTTTGTTGTTCAGTGGTATTCATACCATTCATAACAGCATTTATTTATATACTAGCTATGCTAATGGATAGCATTTATTAAAAGGAGAGTGATTATATGTTCAGTGTAGAATTTGAACAAGAAGTGATTAAGGCAGTACGTGAGATAGTCAAAGACATCTTACTGGATGAAATAAAGCAAGATAAACGATACAACCAAAAAGAACTATGTGAAACCTTAGGAATTGGAGTTGATACCTTATCAGACCTAAATAAACGTGGTTTAAGACCAACTAAAGTTGGTAGGCAGTACATTTATCTCGAAAGTGAAGTAAACAAGTTTTTGAAAGAAAACACTATTTAAAATAAAGGTATCTAGCACATATCAAAGAAATTAATAAAGGCGGTATTATTACCGCTTCTTAAAATAAAAAAAGAATGGAGATAATAAAAATGGAAATAAAAGGAATGGAGATAACAGGAATAGGTTTAACAGGAACAGGGATAATAAAAATGGATAAATCAGAAATCATAAAAAGTATAGAGGAAATAGAACAGAGGTTAACAAGCCTACAGGTTTCTATGGAGTTGTTAGCAACTCATACAAACGCAATTAAGGTACTAACACCCGAAGAATTAAAAGACTCAACAATGAGTAATGAAGAAGTATATAAGTATTGGGATAAAGTAAACGACGGAAACAAATTACATACTTTAACTAATGCTATAGCTATCAATACATCAGAAGAATTATCTATTTTATGCTATGAAAAACTAGACAAAGTTAAAGAAGCATTAAAAGAGGTGATGTAATTTGATCTATAGACAAACTGGCTTTAAAAGTAATGTATTAAAACTTATTAATACTGATAAAACAACCTTAGAAACCCTAGCAAGCACTAACCCCCAAACAATAAACAGTGATGAAGACATCAAGCTATATAAAGCTAATAAAATGCTATATTTCATCAGTGGAGATATTAAACCTAATGAAGATGGAAGTTATACAAGAAACGATAACAACCTAAAAACAAGGGATCTAATAATAATTGATATTGAAGATACTGGCTTAAGTTCTCAAGAAGTACAAACTATCATACAAGAGAAGTTAGCTAGTTATAAATACCTTTTATATTCAACTATCTCACATAGGCCAAATAACCCACGTTTAAGACTTGTATTAGAACCTAGTAGGGATATTGTCAAAGATGAATACAAAGCGACTATACAGCACATTATACAGCTTCTGAACATCAAGTATGATACTAGTAGTTGCACATGGTCACAATTACAAGGCTTACCTATTGCAGTACGTGATAATGAGTTTATATTTATTAAACACCTAGACGGTTTACCTTATCCAGTACAAGAAGCGGTTAAAGAAGAAAAGAAAATTATTACTAAATATACCGCTTCTGATACTAATACCTTAATAACTGATGAAGACTATACAGAAATGTTTAAAAGATATTTAGAGTTAGATTATGAAAATATTAATACTGGAGATAGTAAAGAATATCCTAGATCCTTAGGGATATTGTTATCAATAACCTATGATTTTTGTTTCAACATAATAAGCTATGATGTTGCTTGTGAGTGTTCTGACTTATTAGCAAACATAGGAAAAAACCCCGAAAAATACCGCCAAGAGAACCAAGACAAAATAAACCACGCTATCAAGAGTTGGCAAAATAACCCTAATTATTTTGATAATGAAAAAAGCTATTCAATGTTACAAAGATTTGAGATAGTTGGGAATGAGAAAGATAAAAACTTTTCATATTTAGTACGATATAAGCTAAATAAACCTATTTTAAGTACTGGAGAGCTTCACTGGAGATTATACACCGTAGGAGAACAATGGAGAATAGAAAACACCACAATAAACGAAAAGACTGGTAAGGTTACTGTTCCACAAGTACCATTTTATGTAATAGCTAAATTCTTACTTACTCATATACCAATTATAAAGAGTGGATCGAATGAAGATACGGCATTGTTGTTTTTCTATGATTTTTCAAAAGGTATATATACATCAAATGATGATTATATAAAGACTTGTATTAAGAAAATAGAAATAAGGTATAAGTTAACTAAATTAAAGGACGTTACAGAAGACTTACGAGCAAATACAAGGTTTAGAAAGCCACAGCGGTTAGATTATCTAATTGCAGTTGGTAACGGCTTATTTAATACTAAAACTAAAGAATTAGAGCCGTTCGACCCTAAACACTTTATTACAGCTAAAGTAGATACCAATTATAATACTAAAGCTTTAACAAACTATGAACTTATTAAAAACACCTATTTTAATTTTGATGAGTGGTTGAAGTCGATAGCGTGTAATGATGATGAAATTGTTACGTTACTATGGCAATTAATCAATGAAGCGATAAACCCAAATAAGACTAGAAGAAAAATAGCTATAATGTTAGGTAATGGAACAAACGGAAAAAGTACCTTTAGGCAAATGATGATTAATTTAATAGGTGATATTAATATTTCAGTATCAACACCACATGAATTACAAAGCCGTTTTGGTTTAACTTCCCTCGAGGGTAAAATATGTAATTATGGTGATGAGGTAGGTACAAAGCCACTAGATGAAATGGATAAATTAAAAAGTATTTCAAGTGGTGAAAGTGTTAACTATGAACGTAAAAACAAAGACGTAAGAAACTATGATTTTAAAACGTTATTAATGTTTAATTCAAATGAGATACCACCTATTAAAGATAAATCTGACGCAGTACTAAACAGGTTGCTAATAATCCCATTTAAAGCAAATTTTGAAGGTGTAAAAGATGAAAGTATCAAAGATGAGAAGCTAAACAATAAAATAATACTGGAATATATCTTATATACAGCTTTACATCTTGATTTTGATAAATTTATAGTACCTGAAGCGGTTAAAAAGCAATTACTTAATTACAGAAAAGAAAATGATAGTGTATTCAGTTTTATGCTTTATTACATGGATAAAGGCTATCATCATGTGAGTTGTTTTCCTGTTCGCTACTTAACTGATGATTATGAGAATTTTTGTTATGAGAATGGATATAATACAAGAAAAAGGATAGGTAATGCATTCACTAAACATTTAAACGATAATCTAAAAACCAGTAATTACTCATATGAATTAAAAAATCATAGGTTCACAAAAGAAAATACAGATGAATTAAATATTTTTGGTAGAAATATTCAACCGTTAGAGGGACATATTGGCAGAGCCATTAAGCAAGTAGTAAATGAACAACAATAGCTTTGTTATCTTGTGTTATCTTGTGTTACGTTATTTTCTCTATTAACGTAACAGCAAGAGGTTATTGTATTAAGGGTTTATAACTTCTTGTTACGTTGTTACGTTATTTTATTAAATTTTTTATAAAAAAATATTAACAATAATTAATCTATATATACACATAAATAAAAGAAAAATTAGCGAAATTAGCATAACAACGTAACAGATTATAACCAGCCTTGCTACTATGCAGTTTTTCCTGTTACTCTAACAAAAAATTAGATTAACATTAAGATAACAAATTAAAATTAAGATAACAAAAACCTAAATTCACCGACCAAAAAAGTAAAAATGTATGGTATACACAATATATCTTTTCAGTTTACGGCAATAAATTAGAAAAGAACTAAATAAATAAAAGTAAGCGTCCAAAAAATCTAAATTAGGAGGTTAGAAAATGAACTTAGATAAAATAAAGTTAGACTTAGTGAAATTAATTAAGCGTAAGAAAAACATTACATTAGTAGATATAGAAAACTATTTTAATGAAATTGGCTTTAACTATAACGGTAATTATACGATATGTGGATATAATGAAAACATAATAATCTGGGATAACTGGAACGAAACCGCAAGCGATATAATTCAAGAATTGCTAGAAAGTGAATTAATAGACATGAAGCCAACTGATGAGATTTTATATTATAAACGTAACAAAATATTATTACTACCAGTGTATAAACGTTATAAACCGTATGAACAATGGTTGCCAGTAGAATTTAATTAAAGGAGATTAGACAATGTATAAAATAACTAGAGTAGAAGAAGTATCAAGAAACACATTCAACCCCATAAATTTTAATATTAACAAATACATCAATGAAGAATTACAAGAAGATGAATTTTTATTAAACATAGAGTATTTTAAAGATAATGAGCTTTCTTCAACATATCCTACCTTAGCTTACTTACACATAGCTAAACTAATTAAGGAGTAATAAACAATATGCAGTTATCAAGAGAAGAACTATCTAAACTAGACCTTATAATAGAACGTTATACGGACGATACGACCTCTAAAGAAGCGGTAGCTATAGAAACCTACCTAAACAAAATAGACAGCTTAGAACGTGAATTATTGATAGCTGTATACTTTAATTTTTCACGTAAGGCAACTGATGAAGAAAACAAGATTATTGATGAACATAAAGTGAAGTTGTTCAATCTATTATCTGATAAAGGATATATAAAAGTTAAGACCCCGCCAAGAGTTGAACAAAGATTGAACAATGATAAAAAGCAAAAATTAAATAGGTATAGAGTTTTAACAGAACAGTTATATAGATTATACGACTTAGTGGAAGAGTTGCAAGAAAAACAACATAGTAAAACATATATACAGACCATGGACTATACAAAAGTAAAAGTAACATGCAGTAGAACTAACTATGATTTTACCGGGACTAATCTATTAGCTAAAATACAAGATACTGAAAGTAAGATAAGTAAACTCAAAATAGCAATAGAGAAAGAAAGAGAATACCTATCAAGCGTTATAGACCAAATAGAAGATATACGAATAAGGTATATATTTTGGTGGAGATACTATATGTTAGAAGAATGGCAAAAGGTAGCAAGACTGGTAGGTTTAAAAAGTGAACGTTACTGTATGAAGTTACATAATGAGTATCTTGAAAAACTGGATATATAAACCTATTGAACAATGAATGAACAAAGAACAAAACTTGATATACACAACCAAGACATCTATTAATAGGTGTCTTTTTTTTAGATGAAATTATATTGAAGTGTGAACGAAGCGTGAAAAAATTCATAAAATACACTATTTTTAGAAGCGGTAAAAGGTATAAATTACTAAGGTAGAATACTAAGAAATGCTAAGGTTTGAAATGTATATAGAGAAAAAATAATAATAATGAACAGTGACTATTTCTTTTCCCTTATGAGCGGTAATATGCAGTTATTAGATCGCTTCTGTATGGAAATAGATATAATTACACTAAATTGAGTTGAAACACGTTAAACAGCTTTTAAACAGCAGTAAGAAAAAACTACTTTTTACTAACAAAAACTACCATTTTTAGAGGTAAAAATAACGTTTTTTTACATAAAATGTTGGAAAATGAGAGTGTAAAAACCTATATAGTAAATGTTGAGATAGTGGCTTTTAGTGGCATAAAATTCTATAAGGCGTAGTATAAAATGTTGGAAAATGTAGGAATAAAAACCTATATATAGATAAAATTTAAGAAATATGAGTGTTTTTCATGTTGTATAAAATGTTGGTAAATGTTGGTATAAAAGCATATATAGATAAAAAAACTTGTAAAAACTTGAAAAATAAAACCTATAAATGTTGGCAAATGTTGGCATAAAAATCTATATAGCTTTAAAATCGGCAGTTTCGGCAGTCTTAAAGGAGTTTTTAAAAACCTTAGATAAAAAAACATATAGAGCAAAAAGAAGTTTTAAAAGGGGGGATAGTACCTCTCTACCATGTTGTTCGGACTTCACGCCGTCACTGTACATTTTTTCTCGCGTGAAAATTTTGATTGATAGAAAAACTAACAATATGCAGTATATGATAATCAGAGAAGAGGTGATAATATGGATAAAATGAAGCTAGATATCCTAATACGAAGATACACAATATACTAGAAGATGAAAGTTATATAGAAATGAAAGACCTAAAAACCATGTTTGAAGATTTATGCAAAGATGAATTATTAATAGAAAAAAAGAATAGTACCCGCTCTCCAGTGGGAATGCGGTTACTATTCCTATTTGATACTATTATATCATGTTTTTTTAAAAATAACACTAAAAAAGATGTAACATCAAAAAAATAAAAAAGAGATACTGATCAATCCTCCAAAAAAAGTTGGGGGGAGGATATTCAATATCTCTTTTATTTACTTTTATTATAATATAAAAACTAATAAAAGTAAACAATTTGCCCTACCTTACGGTACTAAACTAGACCGCTTCAATAGATAAAAGGTACATGTACATCAAATAAGAAATTAAACTTGTTATATGGTGTTTAAATGGCTATAAGAAGTTAGTAAATAATATCTATAAATGTTGGAAAATGTTGGACAAAAATCTATATAGGTAAAAATATTGGTGATTGTTGGCATAAAAATTATATATGAATTAGTGGCAAATAGTGGCATTTATACCGCTTCTTAATTCAGTAAACATATATAAGCGTTTATTTGCCTTGTAAGAAGTTAAGGGGTATAATTACAAGGGAAAGTATAAACAGAACGCTTAGAACGTAAAATACAGCGTGTATATTTTAAATAATCATAACAATATGGAGATTTTAGAGCCCCTAAAAAGAACATACCAACATTTCCAACCCCTAAAAAAAGTATCCTAACATTTCTAAGACCCTAAAAAAATGCTAAACTATGTATTTTAAATATTTAATTATATTTGTTAGGTGCTTTTATAATTTGAAAATGGTATAATTAATTTAGATAAAGTGAAAGGAGTATTGAAATGGACATAATGACGTTACCTAGCAAAGAAACGTTGATATTATATAATGAAATATACCCGTGGATAGTGAATGGAAAGCGAGAGAACGGAGTAACTTATATTTTTTCAAAAGATACTCCTAAAGAAATATTAGAATTATTTAATAAAATAAAAGATAAGCTAGGATATAAAGTTAATGATTATATATTAGAAGATTAGAATTAGTATTATATAAGCGTTTATTTGCCTTGTAAGAGGTTTAGGGGGATAATTACAAGGAAAAGTAAAATCAGAACGCTTAGAACGTAAAATACAGCGTGTATTTATAAAATAGGAGTGTTTAAAGTAATGTATCTACCTAAAGAATTATTTAGAAATATAGATAACGAAAAAGAAGTATTAGAAATAATATCTAATTTAGAGTTAGACTTAAAAACAGACAAATCTTTAACTACAGATGAAGCTATTTTAAAATTAAAAAACTTAGGAGAAGATTTAATAATAAAAGAATTAAATCTAATGAAAAAAGACGGTTAAAAAACCGCCCTTAAAAGTGGTTAGTGCAAAAAATGCACATACCTATACTATAAATTTTAAACCTACTTAATTCCTTTGATATGTGCTAGATGTTGACAATGTTTTGACAATGTTATTGAATATGTTTTTAAAAATATTGCAGTTAAACATAGAAAATCAAATTATACAAAACCTTGATATAATAACCTTTGTAATTTGTCAGTAATTACAGAGATACTTAAAACCAAACAGAGAAACTAAATAATAAAGTTAGAGAAGCCTTAAAGTATCAACGTTTAAGGCTTTTTGTTTTGTCTTTTGATTTTCTTTTTTTCACAAAATTATAAAATTGGAGAATTTATCTGTGCAAAGAATATGAAATCTCATTCCCTAAGTATAAGAAAAATCGAAAGTAGAAAATAATTATGGAAAAAAAGTCCTTTACTTTTTACAGAAAAAATATTATACTATATATATTATTCAATGAAAATAATGTTGATTTTTCTACAGATATTCCTTGATTTTCAAAAGAATTCTTTAGTAAAGCTAACAAAATTACAAATTTCAAAAAAAATAAAATAAAATTAAAAAAGTTATTGACAAACAATAATATCTATTATATAATTAATACATAAGTTAATAACAAATATTTATGCGGGTGTAGTTTAGTGGTAAAACCTCAGTCTTCCAAACTGATGTTGTGAGTTCGATTCTCATCACCCGCTCCATTTTTTTATTTAGAGATTTTTCCACAGTAGCTCAGTTGGTAGTAGCATCTGACTGTTAATCAGAGGGTCGCAGGTTCGAGTCCTGCCTGTGGAGTAAAGTACGGCTGTGTATGCAGCCGTATATTTTTTTGTTTAAAATCTCGCTAAATATTATTATCGTAGGAAAAATTATGTTATAATAGTTCATGGTATATGAACTTTTATCGAGTTGAATTTTATATAGTTTAAAAGTTGAAGTTTAAGAAAATAATAAGAATTTTATAGGAGAATTTTATGTTTTTAGATGAGGTAAAAATATTCGTCCGATCAGGTGATGGTGGGAATGGATTAGTAGCATTTAGAAGAGAGAAGTATGTTCCGAAAGGTGGACCAGCTGGAGGAGACGGTGGACGTGGAGCTAATGTCGTATTTATAGTTGATGAAGGATTAAGAACTTTCATGGATTACCGTTATCAGAAGAAATTCGTTGCACCTAATGGTGAGAATGGAATGAGTAAAGGTATGCATGGTAGAAAATCTAAAGATTTATACTTAAAAGTACCGCCAGGGACAGTAATTCGTGATACTGACACTGGAGAAGTATTAGCAGACTTAGTAGAACATGAGCAAGAAGTAGTAGTAGCTCGTGGAGGACGTGGAGGACGTGGGAACTGTCGTTTCGCAACACCTTCAAACCCAGCGCCAGAAATTGCTGAGAATGGTGAACCAGGAGAAGAAAGAAATCTTACATTAGAATTAAAACTTATGGCTGATGTAGGTCTTGTTGGATTCCCTTCTGTTGGTAAATCAACATTATTATCAATAACATCAAAAGCAAAACCAAAAATTGCTGATTATCACTTTACAACATTAGCGCCAAATCTTGGAGTAGTAGAAACAAAAGACCACAGAAGTTTTGTTATGGCTGACCTTCCAGGATTAATCGAAGGAGCTAGCCAAGGTGTAGGTCTAGGACATCAGTTCTTACGTCATATTGAAAGAACAAAAGTTATTGTTCATGTAGTAGACATGTCAGCAACTGATGGTCGTGATCCATATGAAGATTATAAAATTATTAATCAAGAGCTAGCAGAGTACAATATGAGACTTTTAGAAAGACCTCAAGTAGTAGTAGCTAATAAGATGGATATTCCAGTAGCTAGTGACAATCTTAAAGAGTTTAAAAAACACTTAGAAGACGATGGTGAAGAAGTAGATATCGTTGAAATTTCTGCATTCACACGTAGTAATGTCGATAACTTACTTTATAAAATAAGTGATATACTAGATAATACAGATCCAAATATGTTATATGAACTTGATACTGAAGAAGAAAGTATGGAAAATAGAGTTCTTTATAAACATAAACCTAAGGATGAAACATTCAAGATTACTCGTGATGATACAGGAGCTTATGTAGTAAGTGGACCTGGTATCGAACGTGCATTCTTAATGACTGATTTCAACCGTGATGCTTCTGTTAGACGTTTTGCTCAACAAATGCGTTCTATGGGCGTAGATGATGCTTTACGTGATAGAGGATGTAAAAACGGTGATACGGTTAAAATTCTTAAAGGTGAGTTTGAATTCGTAGAGTAGGAGATAACCACTGTGGATAAAGAAAAAGTTTATTATATAATTAGAGAAGATGTATTGCCAGAAGCTGTAAAGAAGACATTAGCGATGAAAAAAGCTTTAGAAGAAGATTCTAAATTATCAATTTTAGAAGCTTCTAAAAGGTTTGATTTAAGTAGAAGTGCATTTTATAAATATAAAGATACAATATTTCCGATTCAAGATGTGAAAAGACAATCAATTCTATCATTATCTATCGATGTTGATGATATTCCAGGAATATTAGGTAAAATTTTATCGGTTGTTAATGAAGCTAAGTGTAGTGTACTTACTATTCACCAAACAGTACCGATAAATGCAAAAGCTACTATAATTATTTCTTTAGAGCTTAGCTCAGGTGATATAAATATTGAAAAATTAAATAAACGAATTAAAGATCTTGAGTTTGTTAATTCAATTAAAGTAATTGGTTTAAGTATGTAAAGATAGTTTAATAAATATTAAATGTAGGAGAACAGAGTAGGGAAGTCAGTTTCCTATATCTGTTCTCCTTTTTATTTTAGAAAGGTGAATTATGCAAAAAAATGATATATTCGAAGGGAAGGTTATAGATTATACACATGATGGGCTTGGTGTAGTTAAAATTGATAATTTTCCAATTTTTATTGAAGATGTTATAGAAGGTGAAGTAATCGAGTTTAAGATAATTAAATTAAAGAAAAATCTTGGTTACGGAAAAGTTCTTAATATTATTGAAAGTTCTAAAAATAGAGTTGAGGGTATTCCAAAAACTTCAGGAGCAAATTTAGTTCATATGAACTACGAAGAACAGTTGAAGTTTAAAAAGAAAAAAGTTCAAAATGTTATGGATAAAGCTCTTGGAAAAGATTCTATCAAAGTATTAGATACGCTAGGAATGGAAGATGGATACCATTATCGTAATAAGTCTGTGATTCCAGTACAAAAAGTTAATGGCGAAGTTAAGATGGGGTATTATAAACCACGAAGCCATGATGTTGTTAATATAGAGAAATGTTTTATTCAATATGATGAACACAATGTATTAATGAACAAATTACGTAGTCTAATCTCAGAGCTTAACTTATCTGTTTATGATGAAAACAATCACTCAGGTGCTATTAGACATATTATGTTCAGAACAAATACCCTGAAAAGTGAAATCATGGTAGGTATTGTAGCGAAGGAGAAGTTTAATAAACTAGATGAATTCGTTGAAAAAATATCTAAATTAGATGATAGAATTGTTAGCATTATGCTAAATATTAACGATAAGAAGACAAATGTAATCTTTGGTGATAAAACTGAAAATCTTTTTGGTAAGGATTATATAACCGACACATTAGACGGAATAGAATTTAAGATTTCACTTCGTTCATTTTATCAAGTAAATCCAGTTCAAACAGAAGTATTATATAGTAAAGCGTTGGAACTTGCAGAATTAAAAGAAACTGATACGATAATCGATGCTTACTGTGGTATTGGAACAATCAGTCTATTCGCAGCGAAGAAAGTTAAGAAAGTGTATGGTATTGAAATAGTAGAAGCAGCTGTTTTAGATGCTCGTGAAAATGCGAAAAATAATAATATAACTAATGTAGAGTTTTTACTAGGTAAGAGTGAAGATGTAATTAAAAAATTAATCTCACAAAATGTGAAATTAGATGCAGTTATCGTTGATCCACCACGTAAAGG
>NZ_CAUQNQ010000014.1:0-26346 GCF_963519265.1 uncultured Gemella sp.
CATTATTCGAAACAATCGAAGACTTAGAGAATTCATATGAAGTAATGGATAAATATTTAAGCCTAGATATCGTGAAAAAATGGGTAAGTGATAATAGAAGTTATCAAGAGATTATGTTAGGATATTCAGATAGTAACAAAGATGGTGGATATCTATCATCTGGCTGGTCACTGTACAAAGCGCAACAAGAACTATCATCATTAGGTGAAAAACATAATATTAAAGTTACTTTCTTCCATGGTCGTGGTGGTACTGTTGGTCGTGGTGGTGGACCAAGTTATGATGCGATTATTTCTCAACCTTTAGGAAGTGTCCAAGATAGAATTCGTCTTACAGAACAAGGTGAAATTATCGCAGCCAAATATGGAAACAGTGATGCGGCATACTATAACTTAGAAGCCTTATTCTCTGCCGTAATTCAAAGAATGAATGCTGATAAAGTTAATACAGATATAAGAGATATACCTGAAATCCAAGTTATTATGGATGAAATAGTGGAAGATAGTTATAATAAGTATCGAGAATTAGTCTTTGAAAATCCTAACTTCTACAATTATTTCTTTGAAGCTACACCAATTAAAGAAATTTCAAGCTTAAATATTGGTTCACGTCCAGCATCTCGTAAAAAAATTACTGATATTGGTGGCTTAAGAGCAATTCCATGGGTATTCTCATGGTCACAAAGCAGAATCATGCTTCCTGGTTGGTATGGAGTAGGAACAGCATTTTCAAACTTTATAAACAAAGATAAAGGAAATATTGAAAAACTTCGTAAAATGTATAAAGGATGGCCATTCTTTACATCTCTACTTTCAAATGTAGACATGGTTATGTCAAAATCTGACATGGATATAGCTAAAGAGTATGCTAATCTATGTAAAGAAGAAGAAACTAAAAAGGTATATGAGGAAATCTTAAGAGAATGGAATTTAACAAAACAAGTAGTTTTAGAAATTTCAGAACATAAAGAGTTCCTAGAAGATAATACTTATTTAACTCGAAGTTTAGAAAATAGGTTACAATACTTTAATACATTAAACCTAATTCAATTAGAGTTAATTAAACGTTCAAGAGAAGGTAAATTACCTGAATCACAAATCAACACTATTCACATAACGATTAATGGAGTAGCTACAGGACTTAGAAACTCTGGATAATAGAAAATGGAGAGGGTGCCCCAAAAGCTCTAAATTTAAAAAAAGTGTATATGGTAATTTATAGACGCAGAGGTTTGTTGATATCTAAATTCGCTTTATAAAAGCTTTTTAGATATCTAATAAACTGTGCGGGAGTGACTCGATAAAATCTTGTTTCTTAAGAAATCGCGATTTTTGAGTCACTCCCTTTTTTTAGAAATTTAATGCTTAATAACTATATAATTAGATATGAATTTCGAATGCATAAATAAACACACAATCCTTATTTTTAAGAATTGTGTGTTTTAAATTATCTGATTTTTATAGCGACATAACACTTAGGTGGAACAACTGTTCCGAAAGGTGTCGAATAAACTTCGTTATTTCCAAATAGTTTGTCACCAGAGAAATTCTCGATAAAATGTGCTTTAGAATCAAGATTAACTACACAAAGAATATTATTTCGTCTATATGCAACACACTTGTTGTTTGTATAAATAAACTCGAAGTTTGTAATAAAATCATCTTTATTTTCATTTCTAAAGTTTGATAGTTCAATATAGTGATTTAACAAATCTTCATCTTTATCATTATGTGTAAATCCTAAACGATTATAAGGATCTCTAAAGCCATACATTCCAACTTCATCACCATAGTAAATACAAGGAACACCAGGTAGTGTAAATTGAATGAAACTAGCATACTTAAGGAGTTCTTTCGCTTTAGCATATTGTTCATTAGACATTTTATATGTTGGTCTTTCATGAACAGGAACATCTTCAGGATTATCGAATGCTAGCATAGTTAATACTCGTTCTGTATCATGACTTCCTAATAAGTTCATTACAGCATCAAGAGCTGGGCGAGGATAATTTTCTACTAGTTTTAAAATTTCAAGAGTAAAGTCTTCTGCATTTTTATTTTTTACAAAATTAATAATTGCGTTCTTCCAAGGATAATTCATAACGCTATCAAGTTGATCACCTAAAAAATAACGACGACGAGTATTGTATGAAATCTTATTAGTTGCGTCTTCCCAAACTTCACCGATGATTAGAGCATCTTTATCATAGTATTTCGCACTTTCACGAATTCTATCTAAAAATTCATCAGGAAACTCATCAGCAACATCGAGTCTCCATCCAGCAATTCCAAGTTTTTGCCAAAAGTTGACAACACCACTATCCTTATTATTAATGAAATCGTTGTACTCTTTATTTTCTTTTATTACCGTTGGTAAGTTATCAAATCCCCACCACGAATGGTATTCGTTAGGGAAATTTATGAAATTAAACCAAGAATAATATGGTGAATTTTGTGAATTATAAGCTCCGATGCTGTCATAATTATTATACCTATTGAAATAAATACTATCTGAACCGGTATGACTAAATACACCATCTAGTATGATTCTAATATTATCATCTTTAAAGTCTTTACAAAATTTTTCAAATTCTTCATTAGTTCCAAAATATGGATCAACGTTAAAATAATCTGAAGTTGAATAACGATGGTTTTCTGGACTTTCAACGATTGGATTAAGATAGATACTCTCTATATTTAATTTTTTGAAATATTCTTTTTCCTCTTCGATACCAAGAAGATTTCCCATTAAAAAGTCTTTAGCTCCATAATTTTCATGTGTGATAGATGAATGTGGAATACTGTTCCAATTTTCATGTCTAATTCTTACATTTTCATTCTTTGCGATTTTTGCTGTATATTTATCACTGCGTTTAAATCTATCTGGGAAAATTTGATACATTATAGAACCTTTATACCAATCTGGTGTAGTGAAGTTTTTATCGTAAACTGTCAACTGCCAATCAGGTAATTCATCTTTGCTATTTACTAACTTGGAGTCAAGTTTATCGTTTTTTAAGTAAACATAAAAACTGTCAAAGTGAACTTCAAAATGATAAAAGTAAAGACCAGTATTAAATGGTTCAAAAGTTACATGATAAGCAGAGTAGTTCTCTTTAGCTTTTTCTTTGAACTCTAAACTCTTAGAAATAACTTCACCTGTAAATTCATTTTTAATAATTATTTTAAAGTCATTAAAGTAAAAATCATCCTTTATGAATACTTCAAAATAGAAATTGTCATTATTTTTTAATGCCCCTTGAGGGTATTTATTCTTTGTTGGATTAAATTTAATCATATTTTTTCATCTCCGAAACATAAAATTTTCATTACTAAACTGTTTTCTAAAATCAATCAGTTTAATTTTAATATAAAAGTTTTTAAAAGTAAATATTTTAAATACAAAATAATAAAAAATAATTAATATAAAAGCAATGTAAGGGGTATAATTCTTTATAGAAAATAACTAAAGAAAACATTTACATCAAGGCTTCATTGTGTTATACTATAGGTATAAAAAATAAAGAAATAATTAGTGATAAAATAAACTATTTTTATTCATATTTCTTTATGCTAAAATTTTTTACCAACAAAAGTAAACGTTTACTTTTAGTGAAAAGGGGGTTATTTAGTGAACAGTAATATGGCAGAATATTTATTCCATGAAGGGACTAATTACCATAGCCATAAATATTTAGGATCATTTTTAGATGGGGATAAATGTACGTTTCGAGTATGGGCACCAAATGCAAAGAAGGTCTTTGTAACTGGTGAGTTTTGTTCTTGGCATCCGTATACTCATGAAATGAAATTAATTAATGATAAGGGTATATTTGAAATTGAGCTTAGTGGTATTAAACGATATGATGCGTATAAATACGTAATAGTTACTAAAAGTGGAACTGAGTTATGGAAAGCAGACCCTTATGCAAAACATGCTGAAACTAGACCATTAACAGCTTCAAAAGTTTATTCGTTACCGTGCTATGAATGGAAAGATAGAAAATGGATGAAGAATAGAGAGGTTCCTTACCATCGTCCAATGAATATTTACGAAGTACATTTAGGTTCTTGGAAGCATCATGAAGATGGTAGGGAATTAAGTTATAGAGAATTAGCTCATACATTAGTAGACTATGTTAAGGACATGAACTATACTCATATAGAATTGTTACCTGTAACTGAGTATCCTTATGACAAATCGTGGGGGTATCAAGCAACGGGGTATTTTACACCAACATCTAGATATGGAACACCTGAAGACTTTATGTATTTTGTTGATTGTTGTCATCAAAATAATATTGGAGTAATTTTGGACTGGGTACCTGGACATTTCACAAAAGATGCTCATGGATTATATGAATTTGATGGGACGCATTGTTATGAGTATTCAGATACAAGAAAAATGGAACATGAAGGTTGGGGAACTAGAGTCTTCGACTATGGACGAAATGAAGTAAGATCATTTTTAACATCAAGTGCAGTTTCTTGGATAGAAGATTATCATATTGATGGTATTAGAGTAGATGCCGTAAGCTCGATGATATTTTTAAACTACTGTCGAGATGAAGATAAATCTGCAAGAAATATCTATGGCGGCTTCGAGAACTTAGAAGCAATTGACTTCTTAAAAAAATTAAATCTTTATATTAAAGAAAACTATCCTGGTGTTGCTATGATAGCTGAAGAATCGACAAGTTATCCAAAAGTAACAGCAGCTGTTGAACACGGTGGTTTAGGATTTGACTTTAAGTGGAATATGGGATGGATGAATGACAGTCTTGATTATTTAGAAACAGATCCTTTCTTCAGAAAAGGGGTACATAACAAATTTACTTTCTCAATGCATTATGCATTTTCAGAAAATTTCATCTTACCGATTTCACATGATGAAGTAGTACATGGAAAAAAATCGCTATTAGATAAAAGCCCAGTTCCTTATGAAGATAAGTTTGGTAATTTCAAGGCATTTTTAGGATATATGTATGCACATCCTGGGAAAAAATTAACATTTATGGGAATTGATATTGCTCAATTTATTGAATGGGATGAAGAAAGAGAATTAGATTGGTTATTAATGCTTTATCCTAAACATGTATTCACACATAGATATGTTAAAGAGCTTAACAAATACTATAAATCTACACCTGCATTATGGGAAAACGATAGTGACTGGGACGGATTTAAATGGCATGTTGTAGATGATAATAACAATAATGTTTTTGCTTTTTCGCGTAAAGATAGATCTGGAAAAGAAGTCTTAGTAGTAAGTAATTTTTCTAATCAAGTGCTGAAAAATTATGAAATAGGAGTAAATACTTGGGGAAGCTATAAAATAGTATTGAACTCAGATGCTAAAAAATACGATGGATTAGCAATTTCAAATAGAAATTTAAAAACTATAAATAAAGAGAAAAATGAATTTAAATATGCTTTGAGTATAAACATACCACCTTATACAACGATGTATATAGAAAAGAAATAATAAGTTTTAGAAGAAGGGGGTCAAATTTATGGCACGAAAAAAAGAAGTAGTAGCTATGCTACTAGCAGGAGGACAAGGTACGAGGCTTCAAGTATTAACTAAAGATATGGCTAAACCAGCCGTACCTTTTGGTGGAAAATATAGAATTATCGATTTTCCATTATCAAACTGTGCAAACTCTGGAATTTCAACAGTTGGGGTATTAACGCAGTTTATGCCACTTGAGCTTAACTCATACATGGGTAATGGACAACCATGGGATTTAGATAGAATGGATGGAGGTTTATCTATTTTACCACCATATACTGCTGGTAAAACGGGAGAATGGTACAAGGGAACAGCAAATGCTATTTATCAAAATATTAAATACATAGAGCAATATAATCCTGAATATGTACTTATCTTATCAGGAGACCACATTTACAAAATGAATTACAAAGAAATGTTAGATTTTCACAAACAAAAAGGAGCAGATCTAACAATTGCGCATATTAACGTTCCTCTTGAAGAAGCTAGTCGTTTTGGTATTTTGAATACAAATTCAGATTTAAAAGTTACAGAGTTTTTAGAAAAACCAGAAAATCCAATATCTACAAAAGCATCAATGGGTATTTATATCTTTAGTTGGAAAGAACTTAGAGAATATCTGATTCGTGATGAAGAAAATCCTGATAGTGAGAAAGATTTCGGTAAAAACATTATCCCGATGATGCTAAACGAAGGTAAAAATATTTATGCATACCCATTTTATGGATATTGGAAAGATGTAGGAACAATTGAAAGCTTATGGGAAGCTAATATGGACCTTATTAAAAATAAAGAGAACTTCAATATTGACGATAGATTATGGAGAATTTATTATCGTCATGAAGGAGCTATGCCACAATATTTAGGACATAGTGCAAATGTAAAAAATTCTATGATTTCTGATGGAACAGCTGTTTATGGAACGGTTTCTGAATCTATTATCTCTTCAGGTGTAAGAATTGAAGAAGGAGCAGAAGTGGTAGGTAGTATAATTATGAAAGATGTTCTAATTGAAAAAGGCGCTAAAGTTTACAATTCGATTATTGCTGAAGGAGCAGTAATAAAAGAAAATGTAGAAGTAGGTCATAGAGAAATAGTTTTAGGAAAAGAACAAATAACAGTAATTGGTAGGGATGAAGTTGTAAATGACAATAGGAAAGTAGAGGGAAAATAATATGGTAAATGCGTTTTGTGTATTATTTGCAGATAACTATCGTAATGATGATTTGCAAGGATTAGTAAGAAATAGAACACTAGCATCTTTAGCGGTTGCATCAAGATATAGAATGATTGATTTCATGTTATCTTCTTTAGTAAAAGCTGAAGTTTCGAATATTGCAGTAGTAACAAATTATCACTATAAATCATTAATGGATCACTTAAGTTGGGGGAAAGACTGGGATTTAAATAGAAAAAACAGTGGACTTAAGTTTATAACACCGATGTCTAACCATCAATCAAATCGTGTAGCTCAAAATAAAATAGAGGCGCTAGGAGATGCATCTAAATATGCAGATACATTGTTAGAGGATTACTGTATTTTAGCAGATGGAAATATTGTCGGAAATATTGATTTTAAAGATATGGTAGATTATCATAAATCTACAAATGCTGATATTACGTTAGCTTATACTTATAGAAAACCTCAACAACGTGAATCGCAAATAATATTTGATGATAAGAATAGAGTTTATGACAGTTTATATCATTATGATGGATATGATCAAGTGTGCCCGACACAGGTTAAAATCTATATAATGTCTAAACAGATGTTTAAAGAATTAGTTAAAAAAGGGACGACATTAGGATGGCAAGATCTTCTATTAGACTTTATTACTAAAAACTTCCACCGTTTAAATGTTTATGGATATGAAATTAAGAATTACAATAGAACAATTAATAGTGTACAAGAATACTATAGTTTCAATCGTGATTTATTAAATCCAGATAAGTTAAATGACTTGTTCTTATCAGGGACTGATATTCTAACAAGAGTAGCAGATAGTGTACCGACTACATATGGAGACGGAGCAATAGTTAAGAATTCTATACTAGGTGATGGTTGTGAAATTAACGGAATTGTAGAAAATAGTATTCTGTTTAGGGATGTTGTAGTTGAAGAAGGAGCAGTAATTAAAAACTCAATAGTACTGCCGAATTGTGTGATTAAAAAATCAGCATACTTAGATTGTGTAATTCTAGATAAATATGCAGTAGTTTCTGAAAAAGTTGAATTAAAAGGAACAGAAAACTGCCAAGTTATCGTAGAAAAAGGTAAAATAGTAGAATAATAAAAAAAGGGTTAGAATAAAATGTGGAAGAGATTTGTAAAACTTTCGATTTTCAAAAGAAAAAAGAGTATAATATACAGATAGACTGCATCTAAAACTAACCCTTTTAGTATGAAAGTAAATTACGAATAAGGAGAAATATAATGAAAATTTTATTCGTGGCAGCTGAAGCAGCACCATTTGTTAAAGTTGGGGGGCTAGGTGATGTTATAGGATCACTACCGAAAGCCCTTCAAGATGAAAATGTAGAGGCAAGGGTTGTACTGCCGTTGTATTCTTCAATAGATAGAGATAAGTACGATTTAAAATACAGACAACATATTTTTATTAATTTAGGCTGGAGAACAGTTTATTGTGGAATCTTTGAGACTGTAGTAAATGGAGTAACTTATTACTTTATAGATAATGAACAATATTTCAATAGAGACAGTGTCTACGGTCAAGATGATGATGGAGAGCGATTCGCTTTCTTCTCTAAAGCGGCATTAGAAATACTTCCACATATAAATTATAAACCTGATGTTGTTAATGCTAATGATTGGCATGCAGCGTTATCGATTATATATTTGGATGACCTTAAAGCAAGAGGAGATGTATTCTATAAAAATATTAAAAGTGTAATTTCAATTCATAATATTGAATTCCAAGGTAAATTCAATCCTTATGAAATGGGTAACTTATTCGGGTTAAATAATAAGTACTTTGATGCACTAATTTATAAAGGTGATTTAAATTTATTAAAAGGAGCTATACAATTAGCCGATAGAATCAATACTGTAAGTGAAACATACGCTCATGAAATATTAGACCCGTACTTCTCATACGGATTAGATGATATTTTAAGAATAGAACAAGGGAAACTTCACGGCATAATTAATGGATTAGATACTGATAAATTTAATTCTAAAACTGACAAACAAATTTTCAAAAACTTTGATTCTAAAACATTAAAAAATAAAGTAGAAAACAAATTAAAATTCCAAGAGGAATTAGCTTTAGAAGTGAATGAAAATATTCCTGTGATCGGAATGGTTACAAGACTAACTCATCAAAAGGGTATTGATTTAGTTTTACATGTTGCTGATGAGATTTTAAAAACTGGAGCACAATTAATAATTTTAGGGACAGGTGACAGACATTATGAAGACGCACTGCGTTCATTAGAATATCGTCGTCATGATAAAGTAAGAAGTTTAATAATGTTCTCTTCAGAGATGTCTTCAAAAGTATACAGTTCTTGTGATATGTTCTTAATGCCTTCTAAAACTGAACCATGCGGTTTATCTCAATTAATTTCAATGAGATATGCTACAGTACCAATTGTGCATAGAGTAGGTGGCTTAAGAGATACTGTAGAACCATTTGACGGTAATTCTGGAACAGGATTTACATTTGAAAGTTTCGATGCGTATGATATGCTAGATGCTATTTACAGAGCGACATACTGCTATTACCAAGAACGTCATATTTGGAATAAAATTATGAAAAATGCGATTAAACAAGATGTAAGTTGGAAAAAATCAGCTTTACAATATATAGATATGTACAATGAAATAGTCTAATAAACTAGATTATAGGAGAGAATAATGAAAAATCAAGAATTTGAACAAAGAGTAGAGAAGTATTTAAAAAGACAATTTGGGATTACTATAACTGCAGCAAGTAAACGTCAAGTTTATGAAGCGTTAATGAGTACGGTAAGAGAAAAATTATCTGAGAAAAAATTTGCTTACGAACAAGAATTGAAAAAGACAAGGCAAAAACGTGCTTACTACATGTCGATGGAGTTTCTTGTAGGTAGAACTTTAAGAAATAACTTATTTAATCTAGGAATTGAAAAGGAAACTAAAGAATATCTAGAAAAAAATAATTTTAATCTAGATGAAATCTATGATATTGAGCCAGATCCAGGTTTAGGAAATGGTGGTCTTGGAAGACTTGCTTCATGTTATCTTGATGCCTTAACTAGTAGTGATTATCCAGTAACAGGATTCTCAATTTTATATGAATATGGAATTTTCAAACAAGTTATCAACAATGGTTGGCAACAGGAATTCCCAGATTACTGGTTAGATTTAGGAAAATACGGTCTTGTTTATAGAAATGATGAAGAAATCGAAGTTAAATTCTATGGTCGAGTTGAAGAAAAAATGACTGAAGATGGATTTAAAGTTGAGCATGTAGACTATACTTCAATTCAAGCGGAACCTTATGATTTATTAATCTCTGGATATAAAACTAAAACTGTTAATACGTTACGTCTTTGGGAGGCAAAAGCTAAAACAGGCTTTAATATGAAACTATTTGAACGTGGAGAATATTCTAAGTCATCAGAAGCAGAAGCAATTGCTTCTTCAATTTCTAAATTATTATACCCTGCAGATAGCACAAATGAAGGTAAAGAATTACGTATAAAACAGCAGTATTTCTTTATTAGTGCATCTCTACAACAACTAGTAAAAAATCACTATAATGAATTTGGTACATTAGAAAACTTAAGTGAGCATGTAGCGTTACATATTAACGACACTCATCCAGCGATGGGAGTTCCAGAGTTAATGAGATTATTACTTGATGAATACGGATATTCTTGGGACAAAGCTTGGGAAATTACAACTAAGACATTTGCTTATACAAACCATACAATTATGGCAGAAGCATTAGAAAAATGGTCTGTAGATTTATTCAAGCCGTTATTACCACGTATTTACTCAATTATCGAAGAAATTAACAAACGATTCTGTCAGTGGGTAATTGATCAAGATAAAGATTCTACATTGGCTGAAACTGCAATTATATATGATAATCAAATAAGAATGGCTAACTTATCTATCGTAGGAAGTCATAACGTTAATGGTGTATCAAAATTACACAGTGATATTCTTGTTGAATCAACATTTAGAGCATTTAACGAATTATATCCAACAAAATTCGGTAATGTTACGAATGGTATAGCTCACCGCAGATGGTTAGGTCAAGCAAATCCTGAGCTAGCATCTTATCTAAAAAATCTAATTGGTGATGATTTTGTTAAAGATTTATCTAAGATTAGTAAATTAAATGACTATAAAAATGATAAGAAAGTTGTAGCAAAACTTCAAGAAATTAAAAAAGTTAAAAAAGAACAACTAGCTACATACATTCAAAATACTACGGGTATAACTGTAAATTCAGACTCTATTTTTGATGTTCAAGTTAAGAGACTACATGAATATAAACGTCAATTACTTAATGCTTTACACATTGTATACTTATACCGAGAAATTAAATATAATGGATTACGTCCAGTGCCAAGAACTTTTATTTTCGCAGCAAAAGCTTCGTCAGGATATCAAATGGCAAAAAACATTATTAAATTTATCCACTCAATTTCCCAAATGATTGAATGTGATGAATTAGTTCGTGAGTACATCAAAGTTGTATTCTTACCAGATTATAAAGTTACTCTTGCAGAAAAAATTATTCCAGCTGCTGATATTAGTGAACAAATTTCTCAAGCAGGTAAGGAAGCAAGTGGAACAGGTAATATGAAACTAATGTTGAACGGTGCGTTAACATTAGGAACACTTGATGGAGCAAATGTTGAAATTCATGAAGCGGTAGGAGATGAAAATATCTTTATCTTCGGTTTAGAAACACCAGAAGTAGATGCACTAAATGCACAAGGTTATAAACCATGGGAATACTACAATAATTCAGTGAAGATTAAAGAAACACTGGATTTTATTAGAACTATGACTGTAGGCGGTATGAACTTTAATTTTATTGTAGATTATTTATTAACTCAAGATAGTTACATGTGTCTAGCGGACTTTGAAAGTTATGTTGCAGCTCAAGAAAAAGTAGCAAAAACTTATCAAGATAAAGAAAAATGGGGACAAATGAGTTTAGTTAATACAGCTAACGCTGGAATCTTCTCTGCAGATAGATCAGTAGAAGAATACGCAAAAGACATTTGGGACATAAAAAAAGTAAAATAGAATAAAATTCATTAGGGCAACTTAGAAAATTTATTTTCATAAGTTGCTCTTTTTTTATCGATGAAAAATAAATATATTTGTTTTTCATCATAAAGTATATATAAACACGCCGTTCTCATAGATAAAAAGTTATTATTATGGTAAAATTAAAAGGAAAGACTGTTTGAAATTGAAAAAATTTAAAAAATTTCAGAGGAAAACAACTAGTAAATTTAAAAGAGGTAATTATGGCAAAAGAAAGAGCTGATGTCCTTTGTGTAAGTCAAGGATTATTCGAATCACGTGAAAAAGCAAAACGAGCGATAATGGCTGGTATTGTTTATAATGATAATATAAGAATCGACAAAGCAGGTGAAAAGGTTGAGTCAACTGCTGAACTTAGAATTAAAGGTAAACAGATGCCTTACGTAAGTCGTGGGGGACTTAAATTAGAAAAAGCAATTAATGAACTAAATTTTGATGTTAAAGATAAGGTAATGATTGATATTGGCTCTTCAACTGGTGGATTTACGGACTGCGCTTTACAAAACGGCGCGAAGTTTGTCTATGCATTAGATGTCGGAACAAATCAACTTGTTTGGAAATTACGTAATGATGAACGTGTAAAAGTAATGGAACAAACTAACTTCAGACATTCAGTAAAAGAAGACTTTGATGTTTATGATATAGATATAGCATCTATCGATGTTTCATTTATTTCATTATCATTAATACTACCAAATCTTGCAGAAATTATAAAAGATGGTGGAGAAGTTTGTGCTCTTGTAAAACCACAATTCGAAGCTGGAAAAGATAAGGTAGGAAAAGGCGGAATAGTTCGAGATAAAAAAGTTCAACTTGAAGTAGTAGAAAAAGTATTATTACTAGCAAATAGTGTAGGTTTTAGTATGACGAACCTATCATATTCTCCAATAACAGGAGGAGAAGGGAATATCGAATTCCTAATGACATTAAAATACAATGCAACTAAAGAAGTAGAAAATAAAAATATAAATATCGAGCATATCGTAAACAATGCTCATAATCACTTTAAATAGAGGAGGAGCAAATGTTAATTCAGTTAAATATTAAGCAATTTGGAATAATTGAAAAAGCAACTATAGAACTAAAAAATGGTTTAACTGTCTTAAGTGGAGAAACTGGTGCCGGAAAATCAATGATTCTAGCGGCAATTTCACAATTGTCGGGTCAAAGAACCTCAACTTCCTATATCCGATATGGTGAAGATAAGGCTAGTGTAGAAGGAGTATTTGATTTTCCAAAAAGTAAGGAAGTTAAGGAAATTTTTAATGAATTAGACTTAGATCTAGAAGATGAGGTAATAGTAGTTCGTCGTGACATTTATAGTAGTGGAAAGAGTGTCTGTAGAATAAATGGAACTATAGTTAACCTATCGACATTAAAAAAAGTAGCTGCTCATTTATTAGATATCCATGAACAACACGATAATCAAGTCCTATTGGTAGAGAAAAATCATCTTAATTTAGTAGATTCTTTTAATCGTGAAAAAATACAGCCTGTGTATATAAAATACAAAGAGAAGTATAAAGAATATCAGATAATAAAAGAAAAAATTGATAACTTAAAACAACAAGAGAGTGATGTTCTTCAAAAAGTAGATTTCTTGAAATTCCAATATAAAGAATTAAGTCAGATGAAACTAAAAAAAGATGAAGACTTAGAACTAGAAAAAGATATTGACTATCTGGAAAACTTTGAGAAGGTAAATAACCTTGCTCATAGTATTACTGAAGGAATCGATGGAGAATATGGTGTTATTTCTAAACTAGCAGAAATTAGATCTAATTTAGGAGAGCTAACTAGATATAATTCAAACTTTGAAGAAAAGTATGAAGAAATTACAAATTTATACTATATCTTAGACGATTTGAAATATGAAGTATCTAGTTATACTGATGTTATCGAATATGATGAAGAAAAATTAGATAGATTAATCTATAGATTAGATAAGATAAAAACTTTAGAGAAAAAATATTCAAAACCATTAAATGAGTTAATAGTTTTCACAGAAACTATAAAAGAAGAATTAGATGAGTTAGAAAATTATGAAGAAAACTTCGAAAATTATCTAGAAGAAAGTAAGAAGATTGAAGAAGAAGTAACAGTTTTAGCTGAAGAGTTAAGTTCTTTAAGAAAAGATACAGCTTTAAAATTAGAAAAACTTATCCAAGATGAGTTGAAATTTTTATATATGGAAAAAAGTACAATCAAAGTTGACTTTAAAGAAAAAGAATTCTCATCAACAGGAAAAGATGATGTTAAGATTCTGATTAGCGCAAACTTAGGAGAACCTTTAAAATCATTATCTAAAGTAGCCTCAGGTGGAGAACTTTCTAGGGTGATGTTAGCACTAAAAATAATCTTCTCAAGAAGTATAGAAGCTACTTCAATTATTTTTGATGAAATCGATACTGGAGTAAGTGGAAGAGTATCGCAACGAATGGCTGAAAAAATGTATCAACTAGGAGTAGGATCACAAGTATTATGTATTTCGCACTTACCTCAAACAACAGCCTTGGCAGATACTAACTTATTAATTAGTAAAGAAATCATTGATAAGAGAACATTAACTGTTATTAGAGAGTTGACTGAAGAACAAAAGATTGCAGAGGTAGCAAGAATGGTATCAGGTGATACTATGACAAAACTTTCAGAAGAACACTCTATTGAAATGTTAAGATTAGCGGAAAAAACTAAAGAAGAGATAAAAGAAAAACTAAATAAGTAGTTAGTAAAAATACCGTAAAGGTAAAGGAGGACCATGACTAAAGAAGGAAAAATTTTAAAAGCACTTAGTGGATTTTATTATGTAGACTGTTCTGGAGAGTTGATTACTTGTCGAGCAAGAGGAAACTTCAGAAATGAAAACATCACGCCGTTAGTTGGAGATGATGTAAAAATTCAATTAAGTGATAATAATACAGGGTATGTTGTAGAAATATTAGAAAGAAAAAATGAGTTACTACGACCTAAGGTAGCAAATATAGATTACAGTATAATTGTAGTATCTGTAAAAGATCCTGAGTTTTCTAGTAAGTTACTGAATAAGACGATTTGTTTAAATGAAAATAGTAATGTAGATATCATTATTGTCTTTACAAAACTTGATTTATTAAGTGATGAAGAGCTTAATAAAATGAAAGAAATAATGAACTATTACTATGAAATAGGATATCAAGTATTTACAAACTCAGATGAGGATATTGAAAAATTAAAAGAAGTCATTTCGAAGAAGTATGTAGCTATTTCAGGACAATCTGGAGCAGGAAAGTCGACGTTTATTAATAAGCTTGCAGAACATTTAGATATTGAAACTGGAGAAATTTCTAAACATCTAGGCCGTGGACGTCATACTACGAGACATACGGAATTTTATCAAATCGATGATTTCTATATTGCAGATACTCCAGGATTCTCTTCACTTGATATTACATTTATTGAAAAAGAAGATTTGCAATATCTATTTAGAGAGTTCAACGATTATGATTGTAAGTTCAAACCGTGTAATCACATGGAAGAGGTTCAATGTGGAGTCAAAGAAGCGGTAGAAAGTAAAGAAATATTAGAAAGTCGTTATGAAGACTACAAAGTGTTATTTACGGAAAAACAAAATCAAAAGAGAAAATATATAAAGGAGAGATAAGATGAAGAAAATATTACCTTCAATTTTATCAGCAGACTTTGCTAACTTAGAAAGAGATATTAAAGAATTAGAAAGTATTGGTATTGATATGTTTCACATCGATGTAATGGATGGAAACTTTGTTCCAAATATTTCATTTGGATTCCCAATAATTGAATCAATCCGCCCTAAAACAGATAAAGTTTTTGATTGTCATCTTATGATTGCAAATCCAGAAAATTACGTTGAACAATTTTGTAACGTAGGTTGTGATATGGTATCTTTCCACATCGAAGCTACTAATCATGCAGATAGAGTTATTCAAGTAATTAAAAACAAGGGTAAAAAAGCTGGTATTGTACTAAACCCTCAAACACCAATAGAGAGTATTAAATACCTATTGCCAAAATTGGATTATGTTTTAATTATGACTGTAAATCCAGGATTCGGTGGACAAAAATTCATTCCTGAGATGTTAGAAAAAATTGAAGAACTAGCAAAACTTAGAGAAGAAAAAAATTATAACTTCTTAATAGAAGTTGATGGTGGAATAAATACAGAAACGTCAAAAGCTTGTCGAGATAAAGGTGCAGACTTATTAGTTTGTGGTTCATTCTTATTCGGAGCAAGCAATAAAGAAAATACATTAGGTGAGTTGTTAAAATAATGAATATGAAAAAAATAAACATAATGTTAGGTGGAGTATTTCCAAAGGAATTCCCTTCTTCTAACTTATGGTGTGGAGTAGATAAAGGCGCGTTGTACTTGCTTAATAATGGAATTAATCCAATATTAAGTTGCGGGGATTTTGATTCGATAACACTTGAACAAAGAAAGGAAGTTGAAGAAAAATCTAAGTACTTTAAAGTGAAAAGTAGTGAAGATTTAACAGATGCAGAATTTGCATTAGAACATATTTTAGAATTATTTGAAGAGGTTGAAGTAATAGATATTTACGGCGCTACCGGAAGAAGACTTGATCACTTTTTTGGTAACATACTTTTACTTAATAATAAGAAATATCATCACATTAAAATTAGAATAATAGATGATAATAATATTATTACAGTAGCTAAAAAAGGTCTAACAATTTTTGAGAACATAGTAGGATATAAGTATTTCTCAATAGTACCTATCTATGATGATACTCTAATGACAATAAAAAATTCTAAATATGAAGTCGAAAATTTAGTTCTAACATTAAATCGTCCTAACGCTACTAGTAACGAATTTAAAAGTAATGAGGAAATAAAATTAGAAGTTAGTAATAATGTACTAGTAATGTACTCTAAAGATTAAAAGGAGAAACAATGATAGAAATATTACAATTTATGTTGATAGCAGTTCTTGCAGGCTTTTTAGGCTCTTTAGTAGGGTTAGGTGGTGGTATTATTATCACCCCTGCGTTAACAATATTATTTGGATTTGATATCAAATATGCTATTGGAGCAAGTATTGTCGCAGTTATTGCAACAAGTAGTGGTTCAGCAATAGCATTTGTAAAAGATCATGTTAGTAACATGCGAGTAGGTATGCTTTTAGAAGTATTTACTACAGCAGGAGGAGTAGTAGGTGCGCTTATGGCTGGAGTATTTTCATCTAAATTATTATATATTTTCTTCTCATTGATACTCTTGAATTCTTTTTATGGAATGTTGAAAAAAACAGGTTTAATAACTAAAGTGAAAAAAGAAGAAGAAATAGTAGAGAATGATAAATATGCAGAAAAATATAAACTTAATTCATCATACTATGATAAGGCAATAAACAAAACAATAGACTACAATGTTACGAATGTACCACAAGGATCACTTGTTATGTTTGGAGCTGGGTTTGCTAGTGGATTACTAGGAATCGGTAGTGGAGCATTTAAAGTAGTTGCCTTAGATACTTATATGAAACTTCCGATTAAGGTAAGCACTGCAACAAGTAACTTTATGATGGGAGTTACAGCAACAGCTAGTGCATTAATATATTTCTTTAATGGAACTATTAATCCAGCAGTGGCAGCACCAATAGCGCTAGGAACGTTGATTGGATCAAGAACTGGAGCAAAAGTAATGCAAAGATTAGATGCAAAGTATATTCGTTATATTTTCCTTCCAATCTTACTATTTACTATTATAAACATGTTCCTGAAAGGTCTGGGGGTGCTTTAATATGAATGAAAAAAGAGATATAAATATAGTAATTGCAAATATTATAAAAACAGGCGTTTTTGTAAGTTCATTCTTTATTATAACAGGAATAATATTTAGTTTTATACAAGGAGCAGATGGAGTATTAACTATAGAAAGATACACGTTTAGTGAGATGCTAAGAGGTTTAGTAACATTGAATTATTATTCATACTTAATGTTTGGTATATTTCTTTTAATATTAACACCTGTACTACGTATATTAGGATTACTTTATGTCTATATTGAAGAAAAAGATTACAAATTTGTAAGAATTTGTATTTTGGTACTTGCAATTTTAATTGTTAGTTTATTCTTGGGAGTAACACATAGCTAAAATAAAAAAAAAATTAAAAAATAAAATGTTTGACTAGGTGATAATATGCAATTTATCGCTAATTGTGAACAAATTGTGAACGAAAAATGGTAAAATGTAGGAAAAGTACTACTTTTTACCATTTTTGTTTTGCCATAATAAAAACTATGTTATACAATAATAATATAATATTTACAATTAAATATAAATAACACATATAAGGAGGTATATCTATGTTGGATCCACTATTACTTGCAAGGATACAATTCGCAGCAACAACAGTGTTCCACTTCTTCTTTGTACCTATTACTATAGGTATGGTGTTCTTAATCGCAATTTTTGAAAGTATTTATGTTAAAACTGGCGATGAGCATTACAAAAGAATTACGAAGTTCTTTGGGCACTTATTCCTAATTAACTTCGCTGTTGGGGTTGTTACAGGTATTCTTCAAGAGTTCCAATTTGGTATGAACTGGTCTGAATATTCTTCATTCGTAGGGGATGTTTTTGGACCATCACTTGCGATAGAAGCCTTACTTGCATTCTATCTTGAGTCTACATTTATCGGTATTTGGATTTTCTCTTGGGAGAAAATTAACAAAAAATTACACGCAATGTGTATTTGGTTAGTAAGTATCGGAACACTTATGTCAGCGTTCTGGATTTTATCAGCTAACTCATTCATGCAACACCCAGTTGGTGTTAAATATGTTGAGAACAACGTAATTGGTAAAAAAGCAGAGATGATTGACTTCCTAGCAATCATTAAAAATCCATATTTATGGAACCAATTCCCTCACGTAGTGACAATGGCGTTAACTGTAGGAGCATTTACAATTGCAGGTATTGCATCTTGGAAAATGGTTCGTAAACAAGAAGTTGCAGTGTTCAGAAAAGCATTTAAAGTATCTATCGTAGCTGCTTTAATCGGTTCATTAGGATTATTTTGGACTGGACATTCTCAAATGCAATATTTAGTAAAAGAATATCCTATGAAAGTTGCAGCTGCTGAGGCTCTGTATGAAGATACAGGAAATTCAGCACCATTCTCAGTGTTAGCAACAATTGATCAAAAACAACAGAAAGCAGAACATTACCTTGAAGTTCCTGGTATGTTAAGTTTCTTAGCATATGATAAATTTGAAGGAAGTCTTAGAGGTATGAAATCTCTTCAAAAAGAAATGGATGAGAAATACTATCCAGTAGTCGGAAAACACATTGATTATACACCAGACGTACCAACAATTTATTACTCATTTAGAGTTATGTCTGGTTCAGTTGGTATCTTAATCTTAATGTCATTACTTGGTACTATATATGCATTCAAGAGAACTGAAATTAAAAAACGTTGGTTCTTACAACTTATGCCATGGACTTTACTAGTAGCTGAAGTTGCTACTGCTTGTGGTTGGATTATGGCGGAGATGGGGCGTCAACCTTTCTTAATCTTCGGAGTGATGGCTACTGAATCAGGAGTTTCTCCAAATTCAGGAGCATCAGTATTATTCTCACTATTAGTATTCTGTGTATTATACACAATTTTAGGTATTGCACAATTTGTAGCGTTCAGATATACAATGAATAAAAAAGAAACAACTGTGAAGGAGGTAGCATAGTATGGATTGGTCAGTAGCTTTACCAAATATTTGGTTCTTACTTATTACAATACTATTTACAGGATTCTTCGTATTAGAAGGATATGACTTCGGAGTTGGGGTACTAGCTCAAGTACTAGGTAAGACTGATGAAGATAAACGTGTTTACTTCAATACAATCGGTCCTTTCTGGGATGCAAACGAAGTTTGGCTATTAACAGGTGGTGGAGCGATGTTCGCAGCTTTCCCTATCTGGTATGGTAAATTATTCAGTGGTTACTATATCGCATTTGTATTAATGTTAGTAGCGTTAATCTTACGAGGCGTATCATTTGAATTTAGAGGTAAATTAGGTGATAATAGAACTTGGATTAAATCATTCGATATAGCAATGTTTGTTGGTAGCTTACTTCCTCCAGTATTATGGGGAGTTGCAGTAGCTAACTTCATGACAGGAGCAAACCTTGACGCTAAGAAAAACTTAGTTGATGGTTTCTTAGGATTATTATCTCCATTTACTATCCTTGGAGGAATAATGATGTTACTTCTAATGTTAGTTCACGGAGCTCAATTCTTAGCTCTTAAAACTACAGGAGAATTAAGAAATGCAGCTCGTGCAACATCTGCATTATTATTCCCATTTGCTGCAGTAGTAACATTAGTATTTGCTATTTGGGCATTATTTAAAACAGATATCTTTACAACAAACTACTATGTTGGTTTAGTATTAGCATTGGTAGCGGTAGCATTCTTCGTGTTATCATTTGTTTTAAACTTTAAAGGTCGTGACTTAGGTGCATTTTTAAGTACATCAGGAACATTAGCGTTCCTAACTCTAAGTGTCTTCGCAGGTATGTTCCCACGTGCTATAATAAACAGTAATGATGTTAGTCAATCACTATTTATTTATGATGCTGCGAGTGGAGTATACACTCTAAGACTTATGACAATAGTTGCATTATTCTTATTGCCATTCGTTTTAGGATACCAAGTTTGGTCATATTCTATTTTTAGAAAACGACTAACTAAAGAAGATAAATTGGAGTATTAGTCAATGAAAAAAAAGGAAGCAAAATTAAAACTTCCTGTTAAAAAAAGTCTTACATTGACACTATTAATATTATCAATATTCGAAGCAGCTTGTATAATTATACAGGCTGCTTTTTTAGCAAAAGCCATAGTGGGACTTTTTGATAAAAATTTTGATAATGTAGTAAGAGATAGTGTTCTTTTTTTAATAGGTTTTATTTTTAGGATAGTGTTCTTACACTTACAACAATATTTTACTGAAAATCATGCAATTAAGTTTGAAAGAGAGCTTAGAAGAAAATTACTTCAGAGTTACTTTGACTTAGGTCCTGATTTTACCTCAAGAGAAGGCTCAGGGAAGCTAGTAACTTTAGCAATTGATGGAATAGGTAAAGTTAAACAGTATTTTGAACTAAATGTATCAAAACAAATACGTGGAGCTATTATCCCTACTTTAGTAGTTATCTTTATATTTTATACAGATTATGTATCAGCCTTAATGATAATATCTGTAATACCAGTTATAGTTATTTTTATGATACTATTAGGAATTAATGCTAGAGATATGGCGAATAGACAGTATAAAAAATATAGAGCATTATCTAATAACTTTATCGATACAATTCGAGGGGTAGAGACGCTTAAATTCTTAGGAGTAAGTAAAAACTACTTACCTATTATGGAAAAGAAAAATAAAGAGTATCGTCAGAGTACTATGAAGACGCTTAGTGTAGCTTTTTTAAACAGCTTTGCACTTGATTTCTTAACAACAATAGCAATTGCACTTTTAGCTGTTAGATTAGGGATTCTATTATTAGATGGAGATACAGTATTATTGCCATCGCTAACTGTGTTATTAATAGCACCAGAATTTTTCCTACCGATGAAACAAGCTGCGACAGACTATCATGCTACGCTTGATGGTCAAATGGCTTATGAAGATATTAATCGAATGATAGTGGATAACGAGAAAAATAAATCTCAGAAATCTTCTATCGAAAGTGTAGAAAGTATAAAACTACATAATGTAGGATTAACAAAAGATGATAAAAAAATTCTTGATAATATCACTTTATCGATAAACAAAGGTGAAAAGATTTGTCTTGTAGGACAAAGCGGAAGTGGAAAAACTTCATTAATCTCGTTATTATCTGGTTTTAATGAACAGAGTGAAGGTGAGATATTAATTAATGATGAAGTTACAAATCTAAAAAATGTTCACTGGTCAAATAATATCTCATATATATCACAATTCCCTTATATTTTTCCAGATACAATTCGAAACAATATATTATTCTATTCTAATGAAAATATAAGTGAAGACCATTTAAAAGAAATTAGTGAGTTAGTAGGTTTAGATAAATTCATCACTACATTACCACAAGGGTATGACACTAATATTGGAGAAGGTGGTCAAGAATTAAGTGGTGGTCAAGCGCAACGTATTGCTATCGCTAGAGCATTAATTAGTAATAGAGAAGTAATTATTTTAGATGAACCTACAAGTCATCTAGATATAGAAACAGAGTTTGAGATTAAAGAAAAACTACTAGAATTATTTAAGGGTAGAACTGTAATTATAGCTACACATAGACTACACTGGTTGAATAATGTAGATTATGTGTTAAATCTAGAACAAGGAAAGGTTAGTGATTTTGAGAAAGTTACCGAATTTAAAAATTCACCACGTTTCGAAGAATTGAAAGCTAATCTAGTAGGAGGTAGCTATAGTGAACAATAATTCAATAATAAGAAAAGAACTTAAAAAGAATAAAGGTGTAATGAGTGGAGTAGTCTTTTTAGGATTAATGTCTGTTATTAGTGGAGCAGCGCTAATGTACGTATCAGGTTACTTAATCAGTAAAGCATCATTACAAATAGGAAATATCCTAATGTTACAAGTACCTACTGTACTGACAAGAACATTTTCATTAGCACAATCTACATTTGCTTATATTCAAAGACTAGTGAGCCATAATTTAGTTTTAGGAATAATAGAAAAAATGCGTAGCAGAGTATATAAAATATTAGAACCTAAAGCATTGAAATTGAAAAAGGAATATAAATCTGGAGATTTATTAGGGATTATTTCTGAAGATATTGAAAATATGCAAAATATCTATCTAAAAACAATATTCCCAAGTATTATCTCATTAGTATTATATGTAATTTTCATTACAGTAATGTTTGGGTATGATGCGAATTATGCAATCTTAGCATCTCTATTTGGAATTTTTATAATTTTTGTAGTTCCATTTGCTTCACTTACAATTACTAGAAAGAACTTCCAAATTATGAAGGAAGCTAAGTATAACCTATATCGTGATTTTACTAGTGCTATTTTCGGATTAAGCGATTGGATTTCTTCTAATAAAGTAAATGAATTCATGGATGACTACCAAGCTAAAGAACAAAAACTTTTAAAACGTGAAAGAAAAATTAAAACATTCGTTCACTTAAGAGAAAACTTTGTTAACTTACTTGCAGGTTCCACAGCTTTCTTAATGATTTATAGTTGTTGGAATATGACAGTTAATAATGTAATCGAAAATGTCTATATCGCATCATTCTGTATGATGGTATTATCGGTTCTTAGTGTAGCGGTGATGACAAGTGAAGCTGTAGCTCACATTCCAGGATATGAAGTTTCAATAAATAGAGTAAAAGAATTTTATGCTCAAGAAGATGATGAAAAAGTCGAAGTAGTAAATGCAAAAAATTCTGATGGAAATATTATTGACGTTAAAAACTTAACTTTCGAATATGAAAAAGGTAAAACTATTTTAAATAATTTATCATTGTCTATCAAAAAAGGTGAGAAAGTAGCAATATTAGGAAGAAGTGGTGTAGGGAAATCTACATTGGTGAAATTATTAACAGGTACATATACAGATTATCAAGGTGAGATTATTGTTCTTGATAAAAAACCAACAGAAACAATGTTAGGCACAGAAATTTCACTTTTAAACCAAAAACCATATCTATTCGATATGACGATTAGAGAAAATCTTAAACTTTCACTTTTAGATTCGGGAATAGAAGAAAATGAAATTGAAGATAAAATTAACGAGAGTTTGGAGAAATCTCAATTGTCTAAACTACTACAAAGCCTTCCTGATGGAATAGATACAAACGTATTTGAAACAGGAAGTAGGTTCTCTGGTGGAGAGCGTCAACGTATAGCATTCGCTAGAAGTATTATTCAAAATAATGAATTGTTACTACTAGATGAACCAACTGTAGGATTAGATCCGAAGACAGAACATGAACTGTTAACTACAATTTTTGAATCTAGTAAAGATAAGACAATAGTTTGGATTACCCACCATCTGAACTCTATCGAATATATGGATAGAATAATATTCATTAAAGATGGAGAAATAGAGATGGATGGAACTCATAGTGAACTGTACGCAACAAATTATAAATATAAGAAATTATACGATATGGATAACATAGCGTAATATAAAACAAAGTAATTTTTAAAAAACTTGTAACAAGAAAAAATAGAGTTATAGAGAATTAATTTTTCTCTAACTCTATTTTTTTGTTATAGACAAATTAAGTAATTCTTTAATAAAAGCTCAATAGTTTTTAAAGAATGAAGTTTTTATACTATTGACTTTAATGATGATATTTGATAAAATATGAATGAATAAAAATAAATATTCATTCATTAAACAGGAGGTGATTGTAATTGGATAAAAAACAGACGTTAAAAGAAGCAGCATATGAGGTATTTTCTAAAAAAGGGTATAAAGCAACGTCTATTTCAGAAATAGCAAAACAGGCAAAAGTGGCAGTTGGTACTTTTTATAACTTTTATGAAAGTAAAGAAAAAATATTTCTAGATGTTTATATAGCAGAAAATAATCGTATTCGACAATTCATGATTAACAATATTGATTGGGAAGGTGATGTAGTTAAGCTTACAGAGCAACTTTTTGGTCAATCAAGAAGTTTAATATCAACTAATAAGATTTTATCAGAGTGGTACAATCCTGCTATTTCTAGTGAATTACATAATTATTATTCATCAGAAGAGGGTAAGGCATCTAATCAATTCTATAAGTTTTTAGTTGAAAATTTTACTAATCGATTGCAAACAGAAGGGTATTCTCAGGAAAAGATTCAAGAGATTTTGAAAATTTATACTCTATTTAACTATATAGATATGAATGTTACGGAAAAAGATATTCCTAATGTTAGTGAAACAACTGAAAGATTAGCAATTTATTTTGTAAAAGGATTATTTAAGGGGTAGCAATAAAAGTCCTAAATTCACATGGGAACACATAGATAGTGGCTTATTGATATTTTTATTAGCTTTATAAATACTTTTAGTTATCTAATAAACTAATGAGGCAAGTGACTTGACAAAATCGTGTTTTTTAAGAAATCGCGATATATGAGTCACTATCTTTTAGAACAAAAATGAATGAATTTTTAAAAATATTCATTATAAAAAATAGTATTTTTAAATGAAGTAAAAAATTAGGTAAATATAACTGAGAATATAGCTACATTATATTAACTATAATTTTTAGAAAGAGGAAGAAAATGAAAAGAGGAAGAAAAATGTTAACTATTATTTTTATTATAACAGCGATTTTGGTAATAATAATGTCTGGAATATTCGTATTTCTCGGACGTAGTCAAACTTTATCTATTAAATCAATAGAAAATGTAAGTGATGAGCTATATGTAGTTAGATTGGAAAAGCCAAATAATATGACTTGGAAGGCAGGTTCGTATATAAAAGTTACTATTCCTAATATAGAGGATAACAAGGAAAATAACCGTTGGCTTACTATTGCATCTAATTCAGATGAAAATGAAATTGTTCTTCTGACTCATAATAGTGAGAGTAAGTTTAAACAAAAATTAACTAACTTACAAATTGGAGAAAAGGTTAAAGTTAGTTGGCTAGATAAAAACCTAGAGATTATAGATGGTCAAGAACCTATTGTGTGTTTTGCATCTGATGTTGGTATTGCAGCTATTAGACCAATTATTAAAGAGTGGAGTTCTAAACGTTCTATAGTACTAAATCATCTAGATAAAGGGGTAATGGTCTTTAATAAAGAGTTGATAGAGTTATCAAATAAAGGACAAGATTTCACTTATGAAACTAGTGAAGATATAGAAAAAAGTAAAGAAAAACTTAAAAAGGTTGCGGATATGCACGGGAATAGGGCAATATATCTTTTATCAGGACAACCTAACGATGTTGAGAGTGTGAAAAAATTGTTAGAATCCGCTGGAATAAGTAAGGAAAAAATAAAAATAGATAGTTTTAAAGGATTGAAATAATGATTTGATATGAAGCTCTTTTATTGAACAAATCAGTAAAAGAGCTTCATATCTTTTTGTATTATAAATTTAATATATTTTGATATCTAATTATAAGATTAAAAGACTATTTCAAAATTTTTGTATATTCATCAGAACTTTCTTTTTTAATATTCAATTATTTTTGTGTTATAATAAAAGAGTTGAGTAAAGACTTTTGAGAAATGATACTATATAAAGGTATATGAGCATTTTAAGTCTTCACTAAAAAAAATTGATTGTATAGAATCATTTGAGGTAATTTATGCAAAAGAAAAATAAAATTGTAATACAAGGAGCAAGGGAAAACAACCTTAAAAACGAGTTAGACCTATAAATTTTGATTGAAAAATCTATAATATAACTTGTATAAAAGTATAAAGTATTTGGAGGTTTAGAATATGGAAGTAATTGCACTATTGAGAGGAGTAACACCGACAGGAAAAAATAGAATACCTAAAATGTCATTTTTG
>NZ_CAUQNQ010000015.1:0-24355 GCF_963519265.1 uncultured Gemella sp.
TTCTATGAATATATGGTTTTCTTTCTGCCGGTTTAATCTCACCCATAATAGAATAAATGTTATTATCTGTAGCTAACAAGGCGTGGCCACAAGGTGCTTCAAAAGGAATTTCTCCTAATTGGTACCAGTGGTTTTCATTCAAGTTATAGACTAATTCTTTTTTATTCCATCTGTAGTCACTTACAGGACGTCTGAAGTATGCGTCACGATATTTTGCATGATTTTCACCTTGTAATGTTGTTAAGTTGAATACTGCATCTTTCCAAACATCTTTATTGAAACCACCGATTACTAGAAGTTCATGGTCGTTTAATGGAGCCCAATCAGCACCTAGAAGGGATATTTCTTCATTATCGATAACTACATCAGCAAGTTGAGTCCATTCTTTTGTTTCTAAGTTAATTTTATATCCATCACTGTATGTTTCAGTAGCTCCACCACCGAACACATAAAGTTCATTATTATATATATAGCTTATTGCTTGATTACGTAATTTCCCAGGAAATTCTGAAAATACTTCGAATTTCTTAGTTGCTAAATCATATGCATATAGTTCATTGTTATTTGATCCATTAATAGATCCGATACCGAAGTATAGTTTATTGTCGTGAACTTTTGCAATAACATTTTCTACAGTAAGTGGAAGAGTGTCGATTACTTCAACTTTTAATTTATTATCAACTACTGTGAATGCTAAAAGGTCTGATGATGTTTCAGTTTTATTCGCAATGTAGTATAAAGTATTGTTATGTACTGCACTTGGTCCATATGCTAAAGGATAGTCAAATTGAATTTGATCTAATAAAGCTATTCCATTAGATGTTTCTTCATATAGATATACATCTTTATGGTTTACTTTAACTCCTCCATCTACAGGAAGTCCTCCTGGGAAGTTAGCACCTCCACCAAAGATTAGTTTATTTCCTAAAACACCTTTAACTAATCCTGCTGTTCCTATATTCTTTTTGTAGCCTTTTTGAGCTGCTACAGTAGCTATATTTGTCCAATTTAGTTGTATACTCATAAAAGTGTACCTCCCTATTATTGTTTAAAATCAAACGCTTACATTAATATTTTGTTTATAGTGGGAGGATTCGACTATAGATGACGTTTTAGTCGAATACCACTCCCACAAATTTTATTTTTTGAAGTCTGCCTCTTTATCCACTAGAACATATACACTAGGATGATTTTTTAGAACAGTACAAGGAATATTTTCTGTTATTTCATCACATTCTACTAAACTCTTAATAGCGTATTGTTTGGCTTCTCCGAATGCTAATAAGATTATATGTTTAGCTCGCATAATATCTTTTATTCCCATAGTTACAGCTTGTTTAGGTACTAAATTAATGTCGTTATTGAAAAATCTAGAGTTTGCCTCGATAGTTTCTTGTTTTAAATCAACGACATGAACTCCTTTTTCAAATGGTGTGCCAGGTTCATTAAATCCGATGTGACCGTTTGAGCCAACTCCAAGAATTTGTACATCAATGTCAGCACTATTTAATTGTTCTTGATAGTTTTTTAAAACTGCATTTAAGTCGCTATTACCAGCATCAGGAATATGAGTATTTTCTTTTTTGATATCGATATGATCGAATAGATTAATTTTCATGAATTTATGATAACTTTCTGGATGATCATAGCTAATTCCTACATATTCATCTAAATTGTAAGATTTTACATTTTTATAGCTGAAATTTCCTGCTTTATAGTCTGCAATCATTTCTTCGTATAAAGCTATAGGTGATCCACCAGTAGCAAGACCTAGTGTTGAATTTTCATTAATCAAACTTTTTAAAATTGTGTATGCTTCTTTTGAAGCTTCTTTTTTAGAATTAAAAACTAAATATTTCATAGAATTACCCCTTACTTTTTAATCTTCTTTTTTATAAACTTCTTTACCACGCGCAAATGTTGTTAGTACTTCATAAGCAGGAGAGATAACTACGAAGTCAGCATCGTAGCCAACTTTAAGTTTTCCTTTTCTATCTCCGAAACCTAACATTTCCGCAGGGTTTTTTGTACATGAGTTAATTGCTGCATCGACAGGGACTAAAGCATCTTCTATTAAGACGCGTAGTCCATCAATAACTCTAAGTGTAGAACCAGCTAGACGTCCGTCATCACGGTGAGCACTACCATCTTCATATATTTCCATATTTTCTCCACCGAAGATATAAGAACCACGTCCACAACCTTTAGCGCAAAGTGAGTCGGTAATCATAATTCCATGGTCACGCCCTTTTGCTGTGAAGTATGTATTTAAAGCATCTGTAGTAGAGTGAATACCGTCGCAGATAATTTCCCCATATGCATCACGCGCACGTAGTGCAAATCCAACTTGACCTCCGTCACGGTGATGGAAACCAACCATTCCATTATAAACGTGAGTTTGAGAAGTAGCACCGTTAGCGAATGCTAGGTAACTTTCTTTATAGTTACAAGCAGAGTGTCCTAGACTTACACGAATTCCTTGGCTTACTAGATACTTAGTAAGTTTGTAGTCAATGTCTTTTTCACATGCGATAGTGATAAGTCTAATTAGGTTATTACTAGCTGCTTGGAATTTTTTAAATTGTTCAACACTAGGTGTTTGGATACAATTTTTAGGTTGAGCACCACGTTTTTCTACGTCAAGATAAGGTCCTTCGAAGTGAATTCCTAAAATTTCAGCTCCTTCATAGCCTTCTTCATAAACTTTTGCAACATTTGCTACAGCTTTTAGAAGAACTTCTTCAGTTTGTGTAATTGTTGTTGGTAAAAATGATGTTACTCCCTCAGAAACGATATTTTTAGTCCAGTTACGAAGCCCCTCTTCGTTAACATCATTTGTATCGTAACCATAAGCTCCATGAGTATGAACATCTATAAATCCTGGTAAAATACGATTAGATCCAAAATCATAATCTACTTTATCGAATGCATCATAGTCATAAACGGCAGTTATTTTTTTCTCTTCTACTTCTAAAATAAGAGGAAGAAATTGCCCGCTTGACCAAACTTTTTTACTTTTTATTAGCATAATAGCACCCCTTTTTATATAAAATTTTTATCTTTAAATTTAATGTGTTAAATCCTCGTTAAGTTAATTTTAACACTTTTTAAATGGGTTTGTAAAGTAGAAAAGTAAAAGTTTTCAAAATTAATTTAAACGTGTTTTTTAAATTTTAAGAAAATGAAAAAAGTTGAATAAATTCAGTGATATAATTTAAGGTGTTATGTTAACGAAAAAAGGTGAACAATTTTAAAATATTATGAAAAAACTTATTGTTTGAATCACTCGAGAATAAAAAATTATGTAAATTGATAATAAATTATAAAATAAGGGTTGCATCACAAAACATAAATTTTAAAAAGAGTATATTATAACTCATAGCTGCAGTGATTTATTGATATCTAAATTCGCTTTATAAAAGCTTTTTTGATATCTAATAAACTTTGCTGAAGTGATTCAACAAAATCTAGTTTCTTTGAAATCACGATTTTTGAGTCACTCCCACGTTTTTTTAATTATTAAAAAAACAAAAATAACGTCAACTTCTATATGATTATGCAAACTCATAATAAAGTAGAAAATTTTAGGGAAAAATTCCTTAACATGTACTGAGTATATAAATTTTTCTAAGAAAAATAATATATAAAGTAATGATAAAAATACAATATACTTACTATTGACTTTAGCTATAAGAGGAATATAATTATATGTAAGAATTATATTGATGATTTTATAGATATAGTATAATTTTAACTTATTTTACAAGAGGACAAAAATATGGATAAATCAAGATTAACCTTTCTTGGTGTAATAATAACAATAGGAATAATATTCGGAGATATAGGGACGTCGGTTTTATATGTTATGAAGTCATTTATTAACAATACTGATGCGACGATGAATGAAAAGCTGGTTTTAGGTTTTGTTAGTTTAATATTTTGGGTAATGACCTTACAGACAACAACAAAATATGTAATGATTGCACTAAAAGCGGACAACAAAGGTGAAGGAGGGGTATTCTCTCTTTTTGCTTTAATAAAAAATAAAACAAGACGTAGTGTAGCTCTTTTAGCGATGCTAGGAGGAGCGACTCTTCTTGCGGATGGAATAATAACACCAGCAATTACAGTTACATCTGCGGTTGAGGGTTTACATGATATAATTCCTTCTATAAATACTAACGATGTAATCGTCTTAGTGCTTATTATATTTGTGTTTATTTTTTCATTCCAACGTTTTGGAACCAAAAAAATAGGTTCGCTCTTTGGACCTATAATGAGTTTATGGTTCCTATCGTTACTGTTTTGGGGGATAAAGTCTATAAGTACTAGACCAGAAATATTAAAAGCAATAAATCCAAAGTATGCACTTCAGTTGCTAATCAACTATCCTGGTGTTTTTGTTCTATTAGGAGCGGTATTTTTATGCGTATCAGGTGCAGAGGATTTATATGTAGATTTAGGTCACTGCGGTAGAAAAAATGTCAGAATGGCGTGGTTTTCTGTAAAGGTGTGCTTACTTGCGAACTATTTCGGTCAGGCGGCGTATCTATTATCAACAAATTATAGCGCGATAAAAAATCCATTCTTTGCGATAGTGCCGGATAGTTTTATAGTTTTTCAGGTAGTACTTGCGACACTTGCTGCGGTAATAGCGAGTCAAAGTTTAATAACAGGATCATTTACGTTGATATCAGAGGCGATAAAACTGAATCTCTTCCCGAAATTAATGATAAAGTATCCTACAGAATTAAAAGGGCAGGTCTATGTATCTGCAGTTAATATAATATTATTTATTTGTAGTAGCTGTGTAGTATTATTCTTCAGAACAAGTAGTAATATGGAAGCTGCATATGGATTAAGTATTAGTGTAACAATGTTTGTAACGACGTTGTTATTAAGTATATATTTATATAAAGTAAAAAACAAAAAAACTTTTGCGCTTATTTTCTTATTATTCTTTGGAATAGAAGAACTATTATTTCTATATGCAAATAGTTTGAAATTCGTAAATGGAGGATACATAACGGTAATCATCGCTTTATTAATATTCACAATCATGTTTATTTGGCATAAAGGAACAGAAATCAAAGAGCGTGAAAGCCAGTATCTAACGGTGAAAAATTATACAAAACAACTACTGCAATTAAGTATGGATAAAAATATCCCAAAATATGCGACAAACTTAGTATATTTAACAGGAGCAAAACAAGAAGAAGATGTTGATTACGCGGTGTTATATTCGATTTTAAATAAACAACCTAAAAGGGCTAATGTTTATTTCTTCGTCCATATAAATGTACTAGACGAACCTTATAGAAGAGAGTATAAGGTTACTAAATTTAGTGATAAAAAAATATTCAAAATTACCTTTAATCTAGGATTTAGAGAGAATCAAAGGGTTAATATGTTTATGCGTCAAGTAATAGGTGATTTATTAGAAGATAAAGAGTTAGAATTGCAACCAACTAAGTACAATTTAAGAGGAAAAGCTGAAACTGTAGGAGATTTTAGATTCGTCTTGATTGAGGAAGTATTAGGTAACAGCAATGGCTTATCTTCATTTGATAACTTCATTATGAGTTTAAGATTGAAGCTAAAAAAAATTACAGTAACCCCGGAAAAATGGTTTGGTTTAGATACGAGTGTTATAACTAAAGAAGCTGTACCTTTAAATGTAGTACAAACTAAAGCGAAAAAATTAATAAGAGTTCAATAAAAGAAAATCAGACTTAGAATAAGAAGGGAATGACTTGAAAATCGAGGGGTCGACCCAAAAGTCCTAAAATTTCAACAAAGTTCATATGAAAACTCATAGACGCAGTGGTTTATTGATATCTAAATTCGCTTTATAAAAGCTTTTTTGATATCTAATAAAGTTTTAGGGGATGACTCAACAAAATCTTGTTTCTCCGAAATCATGATTTTTGAGTCACTCCCAGTTTTGTCGAAGAATCCTTGCTTAGGAAAGGTCTGATTTTTATTTTTGATTTTACAGGTGTTCAACGGAGTTTTTTTTAGAAATTAGAAAAAGGAAAAGAGTATGGAAAATCCATACTCTTTAAGTTTTTTATACACTAATTAACTTAATTATTTAGAAAGTTTACGTCTAACTACAATACCTGCTAATGCGATTAAACTTAATCCTAATACAGCAGTGTTAGATGGGTTCATACCTGTGTTTGGTAATACTCTACCTTCTTTAGCTTCTGGTTTAGCTTTTGGAGTTTTTGTTCCAAAGTTGTTGCCATCTCCAGCAGGAGTATTTAATGTAGATAAGTCAAACTCAGGAACTTCGTTAACAGCTGCTAGGTTTTTACTTAGGATATCTAAAGCTTCAAGTAAATCGTTAAGGTGATTATTTAATCCTTCGATGTAATATGGTTCAGCACCGTTTTCTTCAGCATCTTTTATTTGTTCTTTAACTTTATCAATTTCTTTTAAGATTTTTTTGATTTCAGGATTGTTAGCACCGAATTCTGGAAGTTCTGGTTGAACTAATGCATCACCATTTTCTGATTCTCCTTTAGGTTCTAATCCTTTAAGAGCTTCTTCTAGTTCAGCTTCAGCTTTTTCTAATTCAGCTTTTTTCTCAGTAATAGCTTTCTCTAAACCTTCTTTAACGTAGTCTTCTACATTGTTTTCTTCAGCATCTTTTAAATCACTTTCAAGTCTAGCAACTTCTTTTTCTAAATCAGCTACTTTGTTTTGAAGAGCTTCGATTGCAGCATCTTCAGAAGGAGCTGGAGTTTCTTCAGCAGGTTTACTTGGAGCTGGAGTTTCTTCAGCAGGTTTACTTGGAGCCGGAGTTTCTTCAGCAGGTTTACTTGGAGCTGGAGTTTCTTCAGCAGGTTTACCTGGAGCCGGAGTTTCTTCAGCAGGTTTACCTGGAGCTGGAGTACTTTCAGCTTTTTTAACTTCTTCTAAAAGAGCTTCTTGTTCTGCAATTTTTTTCTCTAATTCAGCTTTTTTGCTGTCATCAGTTGTTTTTTCTTTTTCTTCTTTAAGTTTTTTAATTTCTGCTTCTAACGCTTGTGATGCAGTTGGCAGAGCATCTACTTTTGGAAGTAAAACTGCATATACTAATGCATCCGGATTTTCTTTAAGGTCTTTTTCAGCTCTTGCTACCGCAGAACGCAGTGCATTTAATTTATCGCTAATATCCTCATTGTCTTTGTCTTTAGCAAGCTCTGCTTCTAAATCTTTAATTTCTTCTTTTAAAGCCTCTATTTTTTTATCTGCTTCAGATTTTGGAGCTTTACCTTCAGGTTTGTTTGGTACAGAAGGAGCATCACCATCATTTACTCCGCCAGTGAATTCAGGAACTTCATTAACAGCAGGTTCAACTCCGTTTACTCCGCCATTGAACTCAGGATTTTCAGCAACAGGAGCATCACCAGGATTTACTCCACCTTCGAAGTCTTTAGGTTCTTCAACTTTAGGAACTTCTTTTAAGCCTTTGATATATTCTAAAGTTGCGTTGTAATCGTTAGTAAGTTCATCGATTGCATCTTTGTATGCTTTTACTACTTCGTTAACTTCGTCGAATTTAGCTTGAGCTTCATCAGCCGCAGCTTTATCAGTAGCAACAGCAGCTTCTAATTTAGTTACAGCATTTTGTAAACTATCTTTGATAGCTTGATCAGCATCATTTTTCTTAGCTGTTTCAAGGGCTGAGTTAGCTTTTTCTAATGTTTCTTTTTGTTTATTTAATGCTGCAGTTTTTTCTTCTACTACTTTAGCTTTTTCAGCAGCATCAGCTTTATCTTTATCAGCTACTTTAGTTAATTTTTCGATTTTTTCAGCTAAATCATCAGCTATGTCAGTAAGTTTTTTAACGATTGGTTTATTAGCTTCTTTGTTGTAAGCAGCATCTAATTTTTCCTTATCAGCAGCTGGAAGTTCAGCAAGAGCTTTTCCTTCTTGTTTTGTAGCACCGATTTCGTCTGCTTGAGGATCTTGATCTTTAGTAGCTTCTGCTTTAGCGTTTTGATCTTCTAATTCTTTAGCAGCTTGTGTAGCTGAAATAACCCCAGCTTCGATAGCTTTTAGTAAATCATCTTTACCGATTGCAGCTTTAGCTTCTTCGATAGCTTTAGCTTTGTCAGTGATTTTAGCATTTTTGTTAATTGCAGCTTCAGCGTCTTTTTCAAGTTGATCTAAAGCAGCTTTAAGGGCTTCTAAGTTATCTTTTTCTTCTTTTTTAAGTTCTTGAACTTTAGCGTTTGCTTTATCAGCTTCTACTTTTGCTTTAGCTAATTCAGCGTCAGCGTCAGCTTTAGCTTTATCAGCTTCATCTTTTTTAGTTTGAGCAACTGTTACATCGTCAGCTTCTTTTGAAGCTTTAGCTGTAGCTTCTTCTACTTTTTTAGCTTCTTCAGCAACTTTTTTCTCTAACTCAGCAACTTTAGCGTCAGCGTCAGCTTTTGCTTCAGCAGCTTTTTCAGCTTCTGTTTTTTCTTTTGGAGCTTCAGGCGTTGGTTCTTCTTTTTTAGGTGGATTTTTAGCTTCTTCTTCTTTAGCAGCTTTTACTTCGTCAAGAGCTTTGTTGTACTCATCAGTAAGTGTATCGATTTCAGCTTTGTAACCAGCTAATGGAGAATTTGCTTCGTCGAAAGCATTTTGAGCAGCATCGCGTTCTTTTTCGATAGCTTTTACAGCTTTATCTAATGATGCAACGATTTCAGCAGATGAACCATTTTTTCTAGCGAATGCTAATGCTTCATTAGTTTCTCTTAAAGTGTCTTCTTGTTTTTTAAGAGCTTCAGCTTTTTTATCAGCGTTGGCTTTATCAGCCTCAGCAACTGCAGTTAATTCTTCGATTTTTTCAGCTAAGTCATCAGCTTTGTCTTGAAGTTTTTCTGATGCAGGACGAGCAGCATCAGCTTTTTCAGCTTTTTCAATTCCAGATTTAACGTCTTCTGGAAGTTGATCTTTAGTTTTAGGTTCAGCTGGAGTTGTAGCGGGTGTAGCACTATCAACTTGGTCTTTATTTCTTAATTTTTTCTCAGTTTCTTTATTAGCTTCAGCTTTTTCGTTATCATCTGCTAATTCTTTAAGAACATCGCCAGCTTTTAAATCACCAGATTCTACAGCAGCTAGTACATCTTCTTTACCTAGTACTTTTTTAGCTTCTTCTTTATTTGTAATTTTAGAATTAGAATCGATTTCTTTTTCTAGATTAGATAAAGCTTCTTTTAGAGCATCTTTAGAATCAGCTTCTTCTTTTTTAGCGTCTTCTTCTTTTTTAGCTTCTTCTTTAGCTTTAGCGTCAGCTTCTTTAGCTTTAGTTTTAGCAGCTTCTAAATCAGCGTCAACAGCTTTTTTAGCGTTTTCAGCTTTAGTTTTTGCAGCTTTAGCGTCAGCAGCTTCTTTTTTCTCAGTTTCAAGTTTAGTATTTGCTTCGTTAGCTGCAGTAGTAGCTGTATCTACTTTTGCTTGAGCTTCAGTAACTTTTTCTTCAGCTTTTTTAGCTTCGGCTTCAGCTTGTTTAATTTCTGGACTTGTAACTTCCGATTTAGGAGTTTCAGCTGTTCCAGATGCGTTAGTATTTCCAGGTGCAGGTTGTGTAGCTGCTGGTTGTCCTGTTGTTTCATTTCCAGCGTGAGCTACAGCTGCTCCAGTAGTCGCAACACCGATACCAACAAGTACAGATGCTACTCCTACCTTAAATTTACGTAATGAATATTTTCTTTTTGTTATCATAAAAACAAATCCCCTTTTTTATTTAAATTATAATAATGACTATGTTTCTAAAATGTTCGATTTAATTTAATAAACAGAACGCTCAGAGACAATTAGTGTATTCATAATTCCTATTATACTAGAAGAAAAACTATAAAACAAGGACTTCGGTAAGTTATGTAACTTTATAATTATATAGTAAACTAGAAATTCTAGAATTATAAATTAAATATTGTTATATAAAAAAACGAACAAACAAAAAATGAAAGTTAGGATGTAAGCGTAGTAATACAGCGATATAAATAAATTATTTTTTCTGATAAAAATATAAATATAATTCTTAATAAGTGGATATAGTTGTTTAAAAAAATTAAATATTAAATTTATGTTACAAAAATTATGTAAAGCTTGAAATATTAATTTTTATAACTAAAAGAAGTTTGATTTTAAGGTGTATTTTATATAGAAAACAATATAAAATGTATTAAATTTTTAAAAGGATATATGTGCAATATAGATTTTTTTATCTGTATCAAATAAAAGAAGAATTCCAAAAAACAAGATGTTCGAATCTGAAATTTTGAAATTCTTCTAAAAATATATATTATTAATAATTATCTTCTAGTTTTCTGAATTCATCTCTAGTGTGCTGAGGTAAACTCTTACCGTAGTCCATCATAAGGACGATGTCTTTAAATGCAGCTTTTGGAATAGCTAGACGCTCTATGTCTTCAACTCCAACATCTAGATTAATATCGTCTATATGATTTGATTTTAGTTTTTCTACAAAGTCTGGTTCTGCGACAAATGGCGAAGATAATCCGATCATATCTGCATGCAGTATAGCTGCTTCACATTTTTCGACAGTATTGATACCACCTGATGCGATTAACGGAATTCTTCCATTTAAATGTTCGTAGACAACTTCGTTAATAAGGTGACCGTGATGTGGACCTTCCGCGCGTACTGTATTTAGATAAATATTTTGCCCCCAGCTGGCAATTGCCATATATGATAGAGGGACTCTTTCTAATAACCAATCTGTAAGTTGATTAAATTCTTCAACTGTGTAACCAACTTCTTCTCCACGTGTTTCTTCAGGTGTTGCACGATAACCGAAGATAAAGTCTTTTGGTGCTTCTTTTTTGATTACTTCATATACATCTTCAAAAACTTCAAGGATGAAGCGTGAACGACTTTCTAATGTATCCACTCCATATTCATCATGACGTTCATTAGAGAAGGTAGAGAAGAATGTCTGTAGAAGAAGACGTTGTGCACTAGAAATTTCTAACCCATCGAAACCAGCCGCGATAGCACGGCTTGCAGCGCGTTTGTAATCTTCTCTTATTTTTTGTATATCTTCTATAGAAAGAGGATGAACGATATGTTCTACAGGTGAGTTAAGTTCCATATAACTTGGACCAACAGCACGTTTATTAGTAGAGACATAGTGATTAGCGAAACGTCCTGCGTGTGTTAACTGAAGGATAGCTTTTGCTCCACCAGACTTCATAGCTTGTGCCATCTTTTTAAGTCCAGGAATACACGCATCATCATGAACACTAAAGCCGTATTCAAAAAGTTGCCCTTCAAGATTAACATAAGCGGCCCCGGTAATTTGTAATGGTGCTGTGTTTTTTCGTCTTTCGGCGTAAAGCAGATCCTCTTCTGTAATGTATCCTTCTGCGGTAGAAGAGTTCGTAGTCATAGGAGAAAGAACAAAACGGTTTTCTAGCTCTACTCCATTAGCCAATTTAACAGGTGTTAATAATTTTGATTTCATAAAAAATACCCCTTTAAGTAATGTAAATAACATACAACTAGAACCAATGCCTAAGAGATAAAATTAAAATATGAAGTAGCTTCTATTTGATTTATGTAAATTTATAAAAAATTTAATAGATTAAATTACCTTAATTTTTTTATAATATTTAAAAGGGATGGTGCTAGGTGTATATACTTTTACTAAAAATATTTATAATAAATTTGTGATTTCAGAAAAGTTTTTCTTACAATTTATTATATCAGATAATTAGATGAATAAAAAGATGTGATAAGAAAAATAGTTTTTATAATTAAAAAATAGAGAATAAAAGAGGTGTTGTTTAAGTTTTTGTATTGTTAATTTTGGTTGTATTAATTCTCTTATAGTGACAAAAGTGGAAAAATTTTATGAGGTTATCATAGAAAAAATAAAAATAAGAGGCTAAATCAAAAGTCTTAAATTTTAACAAAGTATATATGAAAACTCAAAGACGCAGTGGTTTATTGACATCTAAATTCGCTTTATAAAAGCTTTTAGATATCTAATAAACTGTACGGGGGTGACTCTAAAAAATCGATTTCTCTGAAATCACGATTTTTGAGTCACTCCCAAAACGAAGTACAAAAAACAAAAGAGATCAGAAACTATTTTTATAATTTGTGTACAACAAATTTTTCATATAAAATAACCGGCGCAAATATTATTGTACCTGGTGTTTGTAATAGTTGAGTGATGTTTCTAAGTGATAAACTCTGGATAATATAAAAAATATTCGTATAGATTGTTAATTGTGTTCAAGTGGGAAGTGGAGAAAGTTAATATAAAGATGAATGTCATCTACTACATATTAACATAATCTTAAAAATAGAATTTTAATTATAAATACAATGGGAATATCTTTTCTGATGAGATTTCTAGTGTTATAATAAAAGCAGGCTACTTGCCCGGAAGGGAGGTGGTGAGATGGAGAGTAACCTTTCTCAAATACTTGTGAATATATTATCTGGAATAATACTCCTTTTAATAGAATACTATCTGCTAAAAGATAGTCACAAGAAGTAGTCTTTTTTAGCCCACGACGTATACATTTCACTTTGTATGTGATTATTATCTAAATAATATAAAAAGCCAATTGAACCACAACTTCAATTGGCTTTTGTGGTGAAATTTGAGTAACCTTTCTCATTCACTTACCTACATTTTAGCATATGCCTTTTCTTCTTGTCAATTAATTCGGAAGAGGAGTGATATTAGCATATTTTTTATTTATATGATCTTAAAAAATAATTTTTTTGTTTTCAATTTTTAATTTTTTATGATATTTTGTAAAAGTTCAAAAAATAAGGAATCACTGAAAAACATAGAAAAATAGCTTCCTAGGCGTAAAACAATGAGAACGACAATTTATTCTCCAGGGAATAGTTAATTAACAAAGACAACGAAAACTTTATAAGAAACGCAATAGATTAAATCACCATAATTTTTTTATAAAATTTTAATAGAATGTGGTTAGTTATGTGTACTTTTAATGAAAATGTGTTATAATAAAATCGTGATTTCAGAAAAGGTTTTCTTTTAATTTATTCTATTATAGATAAAATAAAAGAATAAAAAGTAAAAATGAATTTGAGATATAGATAATTTTTTATAAACTTTGTAAAAAACAGAGAGTAGAAATTATGTAAATCCAAATAAAATGAAAGAAGGGACTTAGCCAAAAGTTTTAAATTTTAAAATAGTTTATATTAGAACATATAGGCGTAGTGGTTTATTAATGTCTAGATTCGTTTTATAAAGGATTTTTTATAAAAGCTTTTTAGATATTTAATAACTTTGCGGGGTGGCTCGACAAAATAGATTTCTGCGAAATCACGATTTTTAAGTCGTGCCTGAGTATTAAATAAACATAAAAATATAAGAGGACAATAATATGAAACTTAGTATTTTAGATTATGCCATTGTAGATGAAGGAAAGAGTGCAATAGAGGCAATAGAGGAAAGTACGGAGCTGGCTCGTTTAGCCGAAAAACTAGGATATAGTCGTTTTTGGATGGCTGAACATCATCAGGTACCCGCTTTGGCAAGTAGTAGTCCTGAGTTATTGATGTTACATCTTCTTCAAAATACAGAGAAGATACAAATAGGTTCAGGTGGAATAATGATTCCTCACTATGCACCGTATAAAATTAGCGAATGGATCAAACTTCTTAGTGCATTATATCCAGATAGGGTGAATCTAGGAATTGGGAATAATCCGGGGACCAAAGTAGTTCAGAAGTTGATGGATACTACACCTATAACGAGAGAAGAGTATAATGATAGCTGTAGAGAATTACTAGAACTTCTTACAGGAACCGAAACACTAGTTCAACCACCGGAAGCGAAGGTAAGCTCTATGTGGCTATTATCTACTAGTGAAAAGAGTGCGAATCTAGCTGCGGAGCTAGGACAAAATTACGTGTATGGTCTATTCTTTAATCAGGCTGTAGATTATATAGAAACTGCCAAAAGATGTTTAAATACTTATCGCACTAAAATGCGTGAACAACAAAAAACACCGCAAGATGTTGTTGCCGTGTTTATTGCGATAGGGGAAGATGAACAGGAAGCAAAAGATTTAGTACGCTGTTTAGATATTTGGCTTCTTGGGAAAAAAGAATTTACAGAGTTTGATAGATTTCCTAGCATACAAACAGCTAAAGATTACGAGATTACCGAAGAAGATAAAGAAAAAATAGAAAAAAATAGAACCCGCTTAGTTTGGGGTACGAAGGATGTAGTAATAGAAAAACTAAAAAATTTAGCTGCAGAATTCGAATTAGAAGAGTTGATGTGCATACCTTTAGTACCAACAATAGAAAGAAGAAAAAATATTATTGAGATTTTAGCTAAAGAGCTAACGGAAAAAGAGGAGAAAAATTAATGACTTGGAAGGCGATAGAGTTAGAAGAAAACAATGCCGAAAAACTAGCACAGTTAATAGAGGAAGCCGAGGCGATAGTCATAGGAATAGGAGCTGGAATGTCAGCTGCAGATGGTTTTACTTATATTGGAGAGAGATTTACGAGTAATTTTAAGGATTTTGTAGAAAAATATAAGTTTTTAGATATGTTGCAGGCGAGTCTGTTTGATTTTCCGAGTTCACAGGAATATTGGGCATTTCAAAGTCGTTTTGTCTTGTTAAATTATTTTGATCAACCTGTTGGTGCGAGTTATAAGGCGTTGAAAAACATACTTCAAGATAAAAACTACCATATTATTACGACAAATGCCGATAATGCCTTTGATGTTGCAGGTTATGATATGGATAAAGTCTTCCATATTCAAGGTAAGTACGGGCTTATGCAGTGTAGTAAACATTGCCATGCGAAGACGTACCAAGATGAAGCGCTGATGCGTAGACTGGCTGTAGAACAGGAAAATATGGAAGTTGACTACAGGTCTATTCCATTATGCCCAGAATGTGGAGCACCGCTTGAGGTTAATAAGCGTAATGCTGAAAAAGGAATGGTAGAAGATCCGATATTTTTCGAACATCTTGATAAGTACAATGAATTTTTAGAAAATAATCGTGATAAGAAAACATTATTTATCGAAATAGGAGTAGGGTTTACGACACCTCAGTTTATAAAATATCCATTTTATAGAGAACTTGATAAAAATCCTAATGCGTTAATGGTTACTATGAACCAGAAGAAATATCAATTCCCGGAAAGGATTGCTTCTAGAGTATTGTGGTTTAACCAAAATAGTAAAGAGCTGACACTAGATGTGGAAGAATTGTTGAAAAAATAACCTGTGGTGAGGATGAGTCAACAATCGTGATTTCGGAAAAGTTGATTTTGTCGAGTCACTTTCCGCAGTGATATTTTATAATGTTGCAGATAAAATTATGCTAAGACTGCAATAAAAAATTAAATTAGATAAAAATACATTAACAAAAATTAAAAAATAAAGGAGAATAAATTATGTATTTAATAGAACCAATTAGAAACGGAAAATATTTACCAGATGGAGCGCTAGTAATGGCGATGCAAGTTTACGTACTTAACAACATCGATATCGATGAAACTGTAATCTTTCCATATTACTGTGAACCAAAAGTGGAAATTGGATTATTCCAAAATGCTGAAACTGAAGTAAATCACGACTACATGAAAGAAAAAGATATTATCCTAGTACGTCGTGATACAGGTGGTGGTGCTGTGTACGTTGATAACGGTGCTGTTAACGTATGTTTCCTAATGCCAGGGGACACTGATGTATACGGAAACTACAAAAAATTCTACCAACCAGCAGTAGACGTACTTCACAGTTTAGGAGCTACAGAAGTTGAACAAAAAGGTCGTAACGATTTAACTGCTCGTGGTAAAAAAGTAAGTGGAGCTGCGATGACATTAGTACGTGGTAAAATCTACGGAGGATATTCATTACTTCTTGATGTAAACTACGAAGCAATGGTTAATGCTTTAACACCAAACCGTAAAAAAATTGAATCAAAAGGTATTGAATCAGTAAGAGCACGTGTAATGGGTATGCGTGAATTATTAAAACCAGAATACCAAAACGTAACAATAGATGAGTTTAAAAACTTAATCATCTGTGGATTAATGGGAATCGAAGACATCAAAGATGCGAAGAGATATGAGCTAACTGATGAAGACTGGGCTGCAATCGAGAAATTAGCAGATGAAAAATACCGTAACTGGGATTGGAACTACGGAAAATCACCACGTTATAACTACAACCGTGACGCTCACCTTGCAATCGGAACAGTTGATTTCAGCTTAGAAGTTGAAGAAGGACGTATTACAAAAGCAAAAATCTATGGAGACTTCTTCGGAAAAGGTAACGTACGCGATGTAGAAGAAAAACTTATAGGAGTAAGAGTTAAAGAAGAAGACTTACTAGAAGCCTTAGGAAGTATCGATTTAGCATTCTACTTCGGAAATGTTGAAACGAAAGAATTAGTAGACTTAATATTAAGCTAGTTTTACCAATTGTATGTAAAAGAGGTGTGCGTTTATGGAAAAATTATTAACTCCCATAAAACTAGCAAATGGTGTACAGTTAGAAAATAGGTTCGTACTGTCGCCGATGACAACTAATTCTTCTACAAAAGATGGGATTATCACAAAAGAAGACTTGGATTACGCATTAAGACGTGCTAAGTCAGCGCCATTACAGGTAACAGGGGCAGCTTATGTCGATGTAGATGGACAGCTGTTCGAATTTGGCTTCGGTGCACATGATGATAGCTGTATTCCAGGACTTACTAAGATGGCAAATGCGATGCAGTCTTCTGGAGCGAAGGCTATTTTGCAACTGACTTATTCAGGAGCGGGTGCTAATTACTACGGAGTTCATCATAAGGTTTATGGACCTAGTAAGTTGAAATTGCATCTTCCGTTTGAACATGAGGTAGAGGAATTATCTCGTGAGATGATCGATGAGATTAAACAAAAATACAAAGATGCGACGCGAAGAGCGATACGTGCAGGGTTTGCAGGAATAGAAATATCAACAGCACAAAAACTAATGCTACAGACGTTTTTCTCAACAGTATCGAATAAACGCCATGATGAGTATGGTGTAGATTCATTAGAAAATAGAGCTCGATTCATTCTTGAAGTGTTTGAAGAGGTGTATGAAGTAATAAAAAATGAAGCACCTGAAGATTTTATTCTAGGATATAGAGCAACTCCAGAAGAAACGCGTGGTGCGATAATTGGTTATACTGTCGAAGAATTTAATCAACTAACAGATTGGATACTAGAAAGAGTGCCGTTGTCTTATATTGCGATAGCGAGTTGGGGACAAAATATTTATTTAAATAAAGTCCGTGCTGAAGGTCCTAACGAAGGTCGTTTGATTAATGAAGTAGTTCATGAACATCTAGCAGGACGTGTTCCTTTGATGGCGACTGGTGGAATTAATAGTATAGAAAAAAGTCGTGAAGCTATTATGCATGCTGAGATGATAGGTTTATCTAGTGTCTTTGTTGCTGAGCCGGACTTTGTAGCTAAATTCCGAGAAAATCGTGAGGAAGATATAAATCTAGATGTAGGTGTGGAAGATATCGAAAGACTAGCTATTCCAAAAGCCGCGTTTAAAGATATTGTGCTTATGATGGACTACGGTAAGAGTTTGCCACAACACACGAGAGATGAATTTAGAAAATTAGAAGAAAATTACTAAGAAGATTGCTGTGATGTGGATGTAGAAGTAGTAATTTTGAAAATGAAATATTACTAAAGTGTAGGTTGAAGAGATATAGTGACTAACATTTGAAGATATTTTAGAAAATTAGAAGAATACTGCTTTGATTTATAGAATAAAAAACAGCAAACTATTAAGATGAAGCGGCTACTGTTATCTAAGGTTAAACTTGAATAATGGTAGCTGCTTATGTTGTAATGTAAAAAGTGAGGAGTGCTTATGTATTTAATAGAGCCGATAAGAAATGGACAATATATTTACGATGGGGCAGTAGCCTTAGCGATACAAGTACATGTATTGAATAAATTGAATTTAGATGAGGATATTATATTTCCTTATTGTTGTAAACCGAAGGTACAGATTGGTCTTTTTCAAAATGCCGAAAAAGAGATTAATCATGAGTACATGAAAACTCACGGGATTACCCTAGTTAGACGTGATACAGGAGGGGGAACGGTATTTTTAGACGAAGGAGCTGTGAATATTTGCCTTATTATGAGTGGTGATAGTAATGTTTATGGTAACTTTAAAAAGTTCTATGAACCAGCGGTAAATATCCTACGTGATCTAGGTGTGAGTGAGGTTGAACAAACAGGTCGAAATGACCTTGTTGTCGATGGAAAGAAAGTTAGCGGAGCTGCGATGACTCTTGTTAATGGGAAAATCTACGGAGGATATACGCTACTTTTAGATATTGATTATGATGCGATGGTTAATGTACTAACACCTAATCGTAAGAAAATTGAATCAAAAGGAATTGACTCGGTGAGAAGCAGAGTTACAGGTCTTAGAGAATATTTAGATGAGGAGTATAAAGATTTGTCTGTAGTAGATTTCAAAGATTTATACCTATGTCGACTATTTAATTGTGAAAAACTAGAAGACATAAAACGTTATGAACTTACAGAAGAAGATTGGCGAGAAATTGATGAGTTACTTTCTAAAAAATATCAAAACTGGGATTGGAATTACGGAAAATCACCGCGTTATAATTACAACAGAGATGCTCGTCTTGGGATTGGGACTGTTGAGTTTAATCTAGAAGTAGAAGCGGGACGAATCACAAAAGCTAAGATTTATGGAGATTTTTTCGGAAAAGGTAATGTCGGTGATGTCGAGGAAAAACTAATCGGAGTAAGAGTAAAAGAAGAAGATTTACTAGAAGCATTAGAAAATATAGATTTAGTACATTATTTCGGAAAAGTAGAAGCAAGAGAACTTGTTGATTTGATATTGAGTTAAGAGGAATTCAAAGGAAGAAAATGTAGCTTTCTTAATGTTTTTGGAAAGTAAACTATTGATAAATCACTATTGGAAGGATTGCTTAAAAAGTCCTAATTTTTTTAAAAAGTTTATATAGAAACTTATAGATGTAGTGGTTTATTGATATCTAGATTCGCTTTGTAAAAGTTTTTTAGATATCTAATAAACCACTGCGAGAAGTGACTCGACAAAATCTTGTTTCTCAAGAAATCGCGATTTTTGAGTCACTCTCAGAAAAAAGTAGCCATTTTAGCTCACGACGTACATGTTATTCACTCATGTATGAATATCTATTCTCATACAAAGTGGTATGTTAATACATATAAAAAAGCAACTGAACCGCAATTTCAGTTGCTTTTCGTGGTTATATGTGAATATAATCGTCCAATTCACTTATTTATATTCTACCACATAGCATTTCTTATTGTCAATTAATTTGAAGAAGTTCCTCTTTATTCTTCTTCTCATTAACATAATCTTAAAAATATAACTTTAATCTTAATATCGATAAGGAAACCTTTTCTTGTTCGACTTCTGATGTTATAATAAAGATAGGCTACTGCCCGGAAGGGAGGTGTTGGTATGAATACTAGTATTCTGCAAATTCTTGTTAATATATTATCTGGAGTAATCCTCTTAATAATAGAATATTATTTCCTAAAAGATAACAACGAGAAGAAGTAGCCGTTTTAGGACACGACGCGTACTCGTCACTTTGTATGTGAATATTAAATATTAATATAAAAAGCCAATTGAACTCACACTTCAATTGGCTTTCGTGTTGGAATGTACTAGTATTTTGCATTCACTTTCCTACATTCTACCACATAGCATTTCTTATTGTCAATTAATTTGAAGAAAATTAGTGTAATATATTAGAGAAAATAATGACGAATCGTGTTTCGAATCCAGAAATAAATTTTAAATCAAGGGGAATTCCCAAAGTCAGTTTCGGTAAGGAATCAAAGTAGAAGTCATTTTTGAAAAAATGAAAGGTAAAGCAACCTCCCGACTTAAGTTCCGATTAAAAAAGTCTCGGATTAAATTTCAGTTTTTACTATGAGTTGACATTCATTGTGGTAGCTCTCAACTTAAGTTCGAGTTTTTATGAACTGAGATTTATAGAGGCTCCTCCTAACTTAAGTTCCAGTAAAAAAAATAGTTTCAGGTTAAATTCCAGTTTTTTATTTAAACTGGAATTTACTTTGGGAATTAATAATTAAAAATTTATTTCTGTAAAATTAAAATTTTAGTTGCTTTTTTTTTATTTATGTTGTATAATGATTCTTTGAGTAAAAAAATCAGTGTCAAATTAGTGCATTGATGCTCAAAGCTTATAAAAAAGAAAGAAAGAGGTTGTAAAATGAAAAAATTAGCAAAAGCTTTATGGATTGAAAAGAACGAAGGAGTTTACATTGTTGGACCAACAGCAGAATTACAAGATGACGTTGGTACTGTAGGATTCGTAGAATTTTCAAAAAATGAAAAATTATCAAAAGATGATGTTATCTTACGTTTAGAAGCATCAAAAACTGTATTAGACGTTAACGCACCATTAGCTGGTGATGTTGTAGAATACAACAAAAAAGCAGAAGAAGAGCCAACAGTGTTAAACTCAGCAGATCCAAAAGAATCATGGATTGTTAAATTAACAAATGTTGATGAAGCAGAATTTAACAAATTACCAGACTACAAATAATAATTAAAAATAACTATATTATATAGTGGATAAAAAGCAATTGAACCTAGTGTGTCAGTTGCTTTTTATTTATTTAAATAGCTATTTTTAAGGAAGAATAAACTGTAATATTATAATGTATATAGGATAATTATATAAAATGTTTGTGAAAATTTTATATAGAAAATAAAAAGGAAACCTCACACAAATTATTCTGTAAAAACTGATAAAAACAATAAAATCCTTTAATTATTAAAGGGGAGAATCAACACGTCTGCGAAAAAAAAAAAAAAAAACGCTTACATTTTGTTGGTATAGCAGGTTATCACTTTTACTACTAACAAAAATATGATATAATAAAACGAAAAAAATATTATATTAAGTTGTTATTTAAAATACAAAAATAAAGAAGAGAGGTTTATCGATGAAAAGAGATAGGAAAGAAAAGTTTTCTATAAGAAAATTTAGTTTTGGAGCGGCGTCTTGTTTGATAGGGGCGACTATAGCTATGACTAGTTTATCTAGTAAAGAAGTACAAGCAATGTCTACTACAGTTGTGGGAGATAATGGAGGTACATCTGTAATTTATGCTAACTGGGATGATAATCCGTTAAAAACAAATACTAATTCGAGTGTAAGTGTTAATGATGAGATTGTAATCAAAGTTGATACTTCTGGATATACTAAAAACAGACCGATAGTAACTGTAACATATTATTTTAATAAAAATTTCACACAAAATGCTGATGGAAGCATTACTCCAACGGGAACTAATAATAATATTGTTCGTAGAGGTGAGGTAAGTTGGTTAGGACACCGTCCAGATTATTGGTTCACAGTGCCTAAAGGATTTAGTGAACCTACTAGTATAACATTAAAAAATGCAAGAGGTATCAAACAATATAATAACTGGGCAACATGGAGAAATAGTAACTCACGTGGGGTAGCATCTCGTTATCAAAGTGAAGCTGACGCTAAAGCTATGAATAATGGTAGTCCGGATAATTGGAGTCGTTATAATGATTATACAAAAGAGGGACCAATTTGGGAACACAATGGAAGTTTAAACTGGTATCTTGATACACGTGCAGGTTCTGGATGGGATGACGGAAGTGATAAGGAAGCTTATGCGAGATTAAGAAACAACACTCGTTCTATCTATTCGGATTGGGAAAGTGCAGGAGGAGCTGGTGTAGAAATTCAAGTAACTTATGAGGTGAAAGATCCAGTTAATACTCAGTATATTGAACTAGGAGCGGGGATACATATAAATTCTGGCGGTGTTGATCATGTTAAAATTGAGACAATAGCCCTACCAGACGTAGATGATACTCCTGAGAATCAAAAATATGAACCAAATAAATTACCAGCAAGACAAGGTGTGAAAGATGTTACTAGCTTGACACCTGAAGAAAAAACAACTCTTAAAGAAGCCCTTAAAGAGAAAAATCCATTATTAGAGAATAGACTTAAAGGTGGATTAGAAAATGGTATATCTATAGCTAATGATGGAACGGCGACATTCACTTATACAGATAATACTACAGACACAATCCCAGGGAAAGATTTAGTGTATAAGAAGTTTTTATTAGGGGTTGAACCGTATATAGTGGATGAATATAAATATAAGATAGAACAAACACCAGTAGATGATTACAATAATATAACTGATGTTGATAGAAAAAGAGCAGATGAAAAATTAGCTAAACTGAGTGGGGTTGAGCTAGAGTATGATAAGAGTAAATATCCGTTGGGAGTCGGGAGATCTAAGATTATAGCTGACACAAACTATCGAATAAAAGGTCCTAAAAACGATACCTATGCGAAATGGGAAAACGGGGATAATCTACGCATAGGAGGAAAGTGGTATTTTGGGACAGGTACTGGATTCAATGAGTTAATACCTAAGGATGTACTATTCGTACAAATCCCTAAAGCTGATAATAATGCAAAACAAAAAGGAAAAGATTTAATAAATGGACTAAAAAACCTAACTGACGCAGAAAAAGATGAGTACAAGAAAAAAATAGATCAACTTCCAGCTAACAGCTCAGAAGATAAAATTAATGAAATCGTCAATGAAGCACTTAAAAAAGATGCTGAGAATAAAGCATTAAAAGAAGCTAAGGAAGAAGCTAAAAAAGTTGTAGATGCGTTACCAAACTTAACTAAAGAAGAAAAAGATGCAGCTAAGAGAGAAATTGACAAGGCGACAACAACTGATGCAGTCACTACAGCTAAAAATAATGCGATAGCAAAAGACTTAGAAAAAGAAAAAGAAAAAGCAAAAAAACGTATTGATCAAATTAAAGATAATTTAAAAAATCCTGATGATTATAAAAATCAAATAACTGCTGCAAAAACAAAAGATGACATTGCTGCTATAGTAAGAAAAGCAGAAGATGAAGCGGCGAAAAAACAAGTAGAGAAAAATAAAGCTGAGGCTGATACGGTAAGAGATGAAGCCAAGAAAAAAATTGATGCAATTCCAGGTTTAACAGAAGCAGAGAAAAAACACTTCAAAGATTTAATTGATGGAGCTAATACAAAAGGGCAAATTGATAAAATTGTAGAAGATGCGAAACAATATGCTGACTCGAAAGCTAAAAGAGAAGCTGTTAAAAAAGAAATTGAAAACTTACCACACTTAAATAAAGCTCAAAAAGCAGACTTTATAGAAAGTATCGATGCAACGGATGATATTCCAACTATAAGTGATATAGTAACTAAGGCTCATAATCTAGATGCACGTATGGGAAGACTTCAAGATCTTGTGGAATATGCAAAAGGAAAAGATGTAACAGATAAATATAATAAGTCAGATGCAACTAAGAAACAAGCATTTGATAAAGCGAAAGCGGAAGCAGAAAAAATAGCTAACAAAGAAAATGCTACAGATAACGCTGGAGTAGACCTTGTTCAAAAATTATATAAAGATTTAGAAGATGCTATTAAAGCATTAGGAATAGACCCAGTAGTTCTTAAAACTAACAAAGATGCTTTGAGAGCAGAGGTAGCTTTAAATGATAACGATGCTATTAAAAAAGGAAATCCATACAAGTTAGCTACAAGTGATGAAAAACGTAAAGCATATGACGATGCATTTAAAAAGGCAAAAGAAGTTCTAAATAAAGAACAAGCTACACAAGATGAAATTAATCAAGCGGTACGTGATTTACAAAACGCTCGTTATGCACTAGATGGAAAAGTAGCGGACTTCACTTTAAAAACAACTGGAGTAGCTGAAATAAGTGTTAAATCTCAAGAAGGGGCAACTTTAACAAGTGATGCTGATAAAAACTTAGTGAAATCAAAAGTAAGAGTTACTCAAAGTGAAACTGAAGGTAACGTTCTTGATACAGATGAAGTGTTCTATGGAAATATCACATCGAAAGATGGAAAATTCTATGTGCCAGTAACAGTAGGTCGTGATAAGGTGTATCATATTGTAAATGTAGAAGTTAAAGAGTTCGCGTTAGCTGTGAAAGACGCAACAAAACCAGTAGAGATTTCAAAAGCACCAGTAGCAGGAGAAAGCTTAACAGAAGCAGACCAAGCGAAAGTAAAAGAAAAAGTAACAGCGAACGGTGAAGCTCTTAAACCTACAGATAAAGTAACATATGGACCTATTAAAGAAAAAGATGGTAAGAAAGTAGTATCAGTAACAGTAACACGTGATGGTGTAGCGAAAACAATAGAAGTAGAAGTAACTAAGAAAGCAGAAGACTTCACTTTAGCAGTGA
>NZ_CAUQNQ010000016.1:0-23281 GCF_963519265.1 uncultured Gemella sp.
ATAACGGAGGTAAGAAATTATATCAAGGTCTAACTGATATGCAAGCTAAAGCTCCTGAACTTATCAATGGACTTAATAGTACTAAAGATGGAGCTGACAAACTTCACAATGGTCTTTCTTCTATGAAAGCCAAAGCTCCTGAACTTATCAATGGGCTTAATAGTGCTAAAGATGGAGCTGACAAACTTTCTAACGGTCTTTCTTCTATGAAAGCCAAAGCCCCTGAACTTATCAGCGGACTTAACACTGCTAAAGAGGGCGCTGAGAAACTTCACAATGGTCTTTCTTCTATGAAAGCCAAAGCTCCTGAACTTATCAATGGGCTTAACAATGCTAAAGAGGGGTCTGAGAAACTTCACGAAGGTCTATCTACTATGCAAGCTAAAGCTCCTGAATTAATCAATGGAGTTAATACTGCTAAGGCTGGTTCTGAGAAACTTTATGGTGCACTTACAATCATGCAAGCTAAAGCTCCTGAACTACTTGCGGGTCTAGACAAAGCAAAAGATGGATCTGGTCTATTAGCCGAAAAACTTTCTAGCGGTGCTGATAAATTAAGTTCAGCTAAAACTGGCGATAAAAATGTAGACATGATGTCTAACCCAATTAAAACTAATATAAGTGATATATCTGAAGAAACTAGCTACGGTAATGCAATGGCACCATTCTTCTTAGTATTCGGACTACTTATTGCAGCTGCGGCATACAACATTCTATTCCCAGTACGTAAGCAAGAATGTGGAGAATCAATAAATAGTCTGTTCGGTACACGCTTAGCTTCTATGACTACATTCGCTATTTTCGCAGTAATCATCGAAGTTACAGCAATGAGTTTATTCTTCGACTTTAAAGTACAAAACTTCGGAATGTACTTCTTCGGATTAATAATCTCAGCTATAGTGTTTATGATAATTACACACTTCTTATCATATACATTCGGAAATGTTGGTCATGGTATTAGCATCGGATTTGTAGCATTGCAATTCGTTCTAACTACACCATTATTCCCGAAAGAAATGTTACCTTCACTATATAGTGGCTTAATTCCATTCACACCTGTATTCTACGGTGATACCGCTGTTAGACAAGCAGTTCTTGGTGGTCTAACTAATGGAATGTACAACAATGCTATGTTAATCTTAGTTGTTCTTGGAATAATATTCACAACTCTTACTTACATCTCTTACAATAAAAACAACAAAAGTGTTGTGAAGTTAGCAAAATAGTAGAAAAAAATGGGAGTGACTCAAAAATCATGATTTCGAAGAAACAAGATTTTGTTGAGTCACTCCCACAAAGTTTACCAGATATCTAAAAAGTTTTTATAAAACGAATTTAGATATCAATAAACCACTGCGTCTATGAGTTCTCATATAAACTTTGTTAAATTTTAGGACTTTTGGTCAGCATAATTACGTTTTTTTATAAATTCGCAAAAAACATATATATTACAATTTTACCATAAAGCTGGAGAAAGGAATATCAATACCAGAATTTATAGTATACGAAACAATCATTATTCTTCTTTCTGACGGCGTCTTATCGCTAGTGATATCCCCGCTAACATCATAGCAAACCCTAGAGTCTCAAAATCTGTCAAATTACTTCCTGTATTAGGTAATCGTTCAGATTTTTTTATTTTTTTACTATCGAGTGTCACAATATTTCTTTCTAATCTTTCTACCGTCGGTGTATCTTGAAGTTGATATTTAGGATTTGGGATAAGTTCAATACGATTAACCGAACCAGAAAATCTATATTCTGGGACTTCTAATATTGTAGGAGCTACCGGAGATACTCCCCCTTTGAATTCCGGGATTTCTAATACTGGCGGCTCTGCTGATGCCACCCCTCCTTTAAATTCCGGAACTTCTAATACTGGCGGCTCTGCTGATGCCACCCCTCCTTCATATTCTGGGACTTCCTCTTTCAGAGAGTCTGCTGGCACTTCCCAACTTGGTTTTGCAAGGTCATATTGGTAAACAACAGTAGTTATACCTTCTGCTACTTTACCTGTTTCAGCTGTTGTGTTATTAAATTTATCTGAGACAGCATGAATTCCTTGATAGTCATAATTTTTACCATCTGCTGTTATGATTTTTTCATGCCATTTTTCCTTCGCATTATAATCCGGTATGTGCCAATCTCCTACCTCATCTCGGGTCGATACTACTTTATCTCCAGATTTTGTAATATATGTGTAAGTTGTTCTTAAAACCGCATCATTAACTAGCATTTCTGCTGGTTTTATTTCGTTACCTTCGGCATCTACATACTTAACAATTACCGATCCTTTTACCTCTTTTTTAACAGGATTAGGATCTTCTTTACTCACTAAGCGATAAACATATTTAACAATCGTTTGAGCTTTATTAATAATTCCTATTTCAAGCTCAGAACCAAAGGCAATTGCATCAAATTCATAAGTAAAACCTGTTTTATCAGCTATAATCTTGTTAAACCTTTTCGACGTTGTATCATAAATCGGCAATAATTTTTCGAAAACTTTTTCCTCTCCTACTTTTGTCCTTCCTGAAATTAAATCATAGGTTTTTGAAATTTCATACGGTACTTCTCCAGCTACTATTTCATCACTTTTTAGCTTTTCACCAGTATTCGATACATATTGAACCGTCACCGTTCCTACTTTTTCATCATGAATAAGTGACGGAATCATAGCACGATTTGCTACCATTTTATAGTAATGATTTACAACTGGACTGCCATCACCCATTACCTTATAAGCACGAATTGGTGTAATAAGCTCCTTAATTTCATAATCTGCTTCTTTTGTTGTTGTCACATCCTGCTTAGTAAATTCCGTCTCTGTTGTTGTTTTATTTGTATCGACAACATTAATATTATTTAAATCATCAGAAATCGTAACTACACCTTTTTTCGGATAAACAAATAATTCTCTTTCCTCTCCCTCATTATCCTTTTTCCAATCGCTATAATGCTCTGGTATCGCATCTCTATGATAAGAACGAATATAACCAGATTGAAGTGAATGCGAAGGCCCGAATCTGACTATTTGTTTTTTAGTTAACGTAACATTTTTTTCATCATAATAATAATCAAAAGTTTCGCTAGTTGATCCTACTTCGAGAGTTAAGCCTTTCAATACATTCTCTCCCGCTTCAATATGAGCTCGTAACTCTTTCAAAACATCTTTATTATCCTGAGAGAACATCAATCCTCTTTCTGACTCTACAGATACATTAATGTTATTTTTTCTAATCATTTCTATTGTAGTCGCAATATTTTCATCCAATTTAGCTTTTCTTGCTTGAATATCTTGTCTTACTTCGTCGCTATTCGTATTCTGATTAAAATATTCTAAAATAGCATACGCTTCAGCATGCATCACTCCTATAATTTCTTTTAAAGATTCTTTTTTAAAGTTATGTTTTTTTAAATCTCCAAAACCTGTCGGGTACCACTTATCAGCATTTGAATAAAATAGAACAGTCTCTTTATTAAACGATACTTTACCATCATCAGCAGTACCAAACATTTCATCTTCACCTATTGTTGGATACTCACCATTTATAGGTTGATCCCAAAAAGCATAACTTACACTCCCTTGAAGATAGTCCACTCTTTCAAATGGTTCTACTTTATCATAAGCGGGTGTTGCTGCAACTTTTTCTCTTCGATAATCGGTTCTATGAACCTTTCTACCACCACTCCCATGAGCATACGTATCTCGATCCATCACAAGAATTGTATCACCTTCCTTAAGAGTTACATTTTCTTTTGTGAAGTCTTTAGCAGTGGTTTGTCCGTTTCTCCACGCATTCACCGCTTCTTCATCACTATTGATGTTTGATGCTTCTACATATTTTCCGTAATGACCCTCAGTTGTTTCTTCTACTAAGTAGACTTTCCCAGTTATTTTTCCGTAATTAATTTCTCCTAAATAATTATGCATTTCTTCTGGAGAAACTGAAGCTTCTATATCATTAAAACGAGTTTTTTCATAAACTGCCTTTTCTTCATCTACTATTTCCGAGCGAACTAATTGATACTCTTTGTTATTAGCTTCAAGGCGGAATCCACCACCAGTATCTTTATTAATTTCATCACCAGTTCTTTCTATTCCCGAGCCTCTATAAGCTTTACCATCCGTATCGTATGAAATACCTTTTTTATCATAATTTGTATAAACATTTCCTTTTTCTTCATAAATTTTAGACTCTGTTATTTTAGAATGATCTTCTTCTAATAAATAGTTAACCGTAGCTTTTCTTGAAAAATTAACTCTATCTGTCCCATCAGGATCACCCAAATGTTCATTTGCTTTTTCCGGCAATCTTTCTGCATTTCCTATAACTGCATCCACTGTGACTTTCTTACCGGGATTTCGATCATCTGTAAAGGTTGTTTTGGCGCTAGAAGGAACTTTTTCTATATCATTAATAATTACTGCTTCGCTTTGATCACCTGAAGTCACATTCGCAAAAGCAGTTCCTCCACCAGCAAATATCGCTAAACCTAATATAGATATCGCCCCTATTAATTTAGAGTCAGTTCGACCATTTTTATATTTTCTTAACGAGAATTTCTCTTTACTCTCTTTTCTAAACATAACTATCTCCTACACTTACACTATAAAATATATACCATATGAATTTATATATTTACTTTTAATAATTTGTTAAAATAAGAAATTGTTAAATTTGAATTTTTTTTATTATAATATAATTCAAAAAAATCTCCAATTAACTTATATAATTTCTTCTTAATTCTATCACAACAGCTAGATTTAAGCAACTACATAGGATTATTTAACAATATACTCAAGTTCCTTCACTCCAATTAATTTTGTATATACAGATAAACATCTCTAGGAAATATCCTAAGGATGTTTGTTATTTTTTTAAAATTCAGATTTCTAGTTTTCAAAAAAGAACCAGTTTTAATTTCATTACTTTTCTATAATATAATTAATCTCGTTTATAAACTATGAATTTAATTTTATCTCTTACCTCATTACATCTTCCAATCTTAAACCACAACTCCTTGCTAGTCTATTTCTAAAAATCATCATTTTTTATAGGAATCTGATAATTTGTGTAATGTTCTGTTACTATATTTAGCACCAAAGCATTATCTTTCGTTACCATACAAACCCACAAATGCCAATCTTCAAATCCGTCAAATTCCGAAACGCACTTTTCCTGTCTGCTCATAAGCTTCTTTTTTGAAAATGACCGTAGCATGATTGAAAATATTTTCGTATGCTAACACTAACCATAATTTTTCTCCTGAAAGATTGTTAAAGTCATTTCTTCTTATTCCTTCTGGAAGCTTACTTTCAGCATCTATAACTTTCGAACCAATAATATCCAAATTAGGATTCGAGTCCAATTCACTAAGAAGAAAGTTCATATCCATTCATCACGCTTAATAATTATAAATTATTTTATCATGAAAAAAAGCTAGTCTAATACATATCATACACTATCTAAAATACGTTACTGAATTGAAAAAATCTAAGCAGCAAATGCCACCTAGATTTCTAAAGCGATTTTCACCTATGACAAAGAACCGCTTTTAATCAATTCTAATATACAACCAAAAATGCAAAAATCGAGGCTGAGATTACTCTCACACCTCGACTCTTGAAGAATAACTATCGTGTTTTACATTCTTACCTAAAATGTCATTAATTCTCTTTTAACCTCCCCCTCAAAACTATCACACACCAAATTCCATTAAGAAATACTTCTCATAACGACATAAAACAAATAGCCCTTCATCGCTTACAAACCTTCCTCATTCTGACAAAAAATGGATACCACCCGTAATATACAGGGTAAAATCCTAAAAGGATTACTCGATAAAATCTTGCTTCTCCGAATCACGATTTTCGAGTTACTCCCTCTTATTCAATATACCTCGTTATTGGACGCTTACTTATAATCCTACATTATTTATAGATTAGCAAGCTATTTTATCTCTTATATACAAAAATAAAAACAGAGCATCTCATCAAAAAAATCCTCTGTTTAAAACTTAATCTACTATTTTTATATTTTCTCTAAAAATATCCTTATTATTAAATATCAATTCATATATTCTTGCTACTTTAATATCTTGTTCAAAACACATACTATTTTTACTATTCAAAAGAGGATTAAGATAAATCTTCCCTGCTTTATTAATTTCCCTTATCATAGCCGCCTTATCTTTCTTCACAGCCAACACCCTGAATTGATTAGTGGTAAAATATCTCTCATAGTCTTCTTTTGTAGTATTTGTTAAAATATGAAGTAACACCCTTTGAATTTTTTTATTGCTGTATCTTTTAGTCGCTATTAAATCTACTAAATTACTGTAACAATTCGCCTTTAGCACCACTTCATAAATTCTATTTTCTAATCCCTCATTTACATCATAAATTTTTTCTATTCCCTTTTTACCCAATGACAGAATTTTATATTTTAAATACGGAAATAACTCTTCTTCCGAGGCTATTTTATCTTTTTTCAACACAGAAAACATCTCTTTCGAAAGATATTTCTCTATCCTCTCATCCTCTAAATTTTCCCTTATAGCAGTTGCACTAAGGTGTTTTTGCTCTGTGACATCAGAACTATTAAGCCCCTGACCCTCCCTTTTTATAGGAACCATCTGTATATCTAATGACATATCTTTTATTGCTTTATAATAGCTGTATGCCAAACTAAAATTCGGATTATTCTTTTCTAGTCCATATAAAAGACTATTAATTTTGGCAAAGTTTAAACCTTTTTTTATCAACCTCTTATATTCTTCTTGTAAAGTATTTTGCTGTTTTGCGTATATTTCCTCGAAAATATCCACATCCGTGTTTTCAGTACCAAAAATAAGATGGGTTATCCCTGCTCCTGACAGTATCTCTATACTCTTTTTAGCAAAATCATCTCCATACGCTACACTTCCTAAATAAGGTAAAGCAATAACCAAATCACAACCACATCTTACAGCTTCCTCAGCTCTAGTATACCCATCTACAATGGCAACTTCCCCTCTTTGAGTAAAAAATTCACTCATCACACAAACAACTTCTCCATTATTAGTATCGGCTATTTTTCTAGCACATTCTATTAAATACCTATGCCCACTATGCAACGGATTAAATTCCGCAACTATTCCTATCCGCATATTTTCACCTCACATTCTTACTCTTTATATACAAATATATAAAGATAGCGAGTTTCTCACTCAGTACACTAAGTACCGAATAGCCTCTCGCTCTTTATTTATTATCCTCTATCTTCTCCTGTAGTTTCCCTTAAATTAGAAACTATCTTTTCTTCGTTATTATCTTCAAAAATATCAACAGTCCATCCTACCAGTCTTCCATCTTCCGAGACAACTTTACTAATAGCGAATTGTCTTGGTTTTTTATCTTCATCTACTAGTCTTTTAACTTCTTTTTTTCCGAAATCCAACGCTTCTTTTTGAGATCCAAAAATCTTACCAGTAGTTCCAACCCCTTCTAAATGCGATAATTTTTTTCCTTTATACTCATATACTTTAGGTATATTAGAAACTCCTTCTCCCTTGTTTCGATTTATATCTTTTGTTTCACTTTGTTTAGTTTTCTTTCCTAGTGATTCAGTATTTTCTGTTTTTTGTTCCTGTTCTTTTGTAACCTTATTATTATCTTCGCTATCTTTCGAACGATTTACTTGTTCCTGTTTTTGGGTATTTTGAGATAAATCATTTTTCTGAACTTCCTCTTCCTTACCAAAATAACTGATTGCTAAAAAAATAACACCCGCAATAACCAACGAACAAACACTATATACCAAAATTTTAGTGAGTTTATTTTTTTTCATTGTTCTATATCCTCTTTCACACTTACTCTCTATTATACCACTTCTTATTGTATTTTGCGAAGATTTACAGATATATATTCTCCCTATCTTCTTTCTCCCTTTAAGATATTATCACTTTCTGTATCTTATGAGTTATATTTAATAACTTTAGTCAACTAGTTTAAGAATTTATCATTTTCATATAGAAAAACCCATAGCACTCTTGGTAATAGTTCCAAAAAATTCGAACAAATTTTGGAAGATTATTACTTTTTCTAGAGTTCTATGAGTTCTACTATTAACCTTCTGTTATTTTAACAACAACTTCGTTTTTATTATTTCTTTCTAATACATAACTATAATGTTTTTTATTCTCTTTTGCTAATCTATTTATCTCTTCTTTCGCATAGTTATGTGCATCTGCTGTATTACTAAATGTTCCTGGAGATGTTGCTCCTCCATTTGCTTCCGTTACTTCTTTTTTATCTTCTTTATTAGAATTACTTGCTGCATTATCATTATTACTACGATTATTATTATTATTATTAGTATTATTTACAGCTTTATTACTATTATTTGATTTATTGCTTTCTGATTTAGATGAATTTGTAGAAGAGGAATTATTGCCATTATTAGACTCTTTAGCCTCTCTATATTTCTCTTCATCACTTTTTTCTTTCGTTTTAGATTTTGAACTTTCTTTATCTTTGCTCTTATCTTTATCTTTTGATGATGAAGTAGTTTCGTTGTCTTTTTTCTTGCTACTAGAGCTATCCCCACCTGTAAAATAACTTATACCTATGAATAAAGCACTACATAAGAAAATAGCCAACACAATCCCCCATAATACTTTCAATAATCTATTATCTTTCATTGTATTTCCCTCCTTTGTTCCTAATATATTATAATACTATTTCTTACATATTTCCACTACTTTCTATAATTATAATCTATTAAAATTAAATTTAATTTAAATAAATTTTTATCATTTGAGAAAAACATGTCCACCTTTTCGATATATATAATGTCAGAGGCCAAAGACATAAATATCAAAATAAAAAGGAGATTTCACTATGAAAATTTTAAGAAAAGTTTTACATTTAAACTACAACGAACCAAAGGGAGATAAACACATTGTTAAAAGTTATAACTTTGAAGTTGCTCCAAACGCCGAGGACAACGCTTTAAAAGAAGTTGGCGAAGAATTAAAAAAATTAATCGCTAAGAATATTGAAGATATTGTCACTAGCACTAAAGAATCACTATAATTTAGGAGGAAAAAACAATGGAAAAAAAATTAAACATCTACTTCGCAACAGATAACAAAAAAACTTATCACATCACTTTGGCATATCCAAAAGATGATTTAAATAAAGCTACTATAGAAGCTGTCGCTCAAAAAATTGTCGACACTAGAGTATTAAATAACGCTAAACATACTCTTACAGCTTTTAAAAAAGCTACTTACACAACTCGTGAAGTAAGCGAACTTCAATAATAGAAGGGAGGGAGGTGCGGTTCATACCGCACCTTTTTTTATGGACATACTAAATTTCATCAATACTGTAGGATTTCCTATTTTTGTTGCAGTATTTTTTCTACTTAAATTAGATAATACTCTTCAAAATATAGGAAAAAGTTTAAATGATCTTACTCGTATTATAGAAACAAAGCTAAATATTAAAGAATAAATCAATATAAAGGAGTAAATATTATGACAAGTCAACAAACAATGGTAAACTGGGCAAAAGATAACGTCTATAAATGGATAGATATGGATGGTATGTACGGCGCACAATGTGTCGACCTTACTATGGCGTACGTAAAAAATTTTGCAGATTTTCAAATTTACGGAAATGCTATCGATTATTTAACTAATCCCATTCCACCCGGTTGGAAAAGATATTACAAAGGAGATGCTGAAATTGCGCCTGGGGATATAGCAATATGGCACTGAGGAAATTGGGATAAATTCGGACATGTCGGCATTGTTATAGATGTAGATGACGATATCATCACATCTGTAGAACAAAATGTTGACGGAACACCTGAACGTGGAGGTATTGCTCGTATTATGAGCCGTGATGATACATATCTAGCTGGTTTTATTAGACCTTGCTATGATTCTAATGAGGAATGGACTCGAGTACCTGAAAATGGGCGTTTCACCGTAAATGTACCTTCTATCAATGTTAGAACTAAACCTAGCAAACTTGGAAAAATCGTCAGTGTTTATCACAAAGGCGAACAAGTCTTCTATGATAGCTATGTAATTAAAGAAGGTTTCGTTTGGATTAGTTATATTTCATATTCGGGCGAACGTCACTATATGGCTATTGGAACTCATAACGGTTCACAACGAACTAGCTGTTGGGGAATTTTTGAGTAATGGCGACTCATTTGCTATACTAAGAAACTAGTTGGAAATTCTGTAACTAAACAAATCAAACTAATTGAAATAACTCATCGGAAAATTGGGCTGACCCAAAAGTCCTAAAATGTAACAAAGTTCAAATGAGAACTCATAGACGTAGTGGTTTATTGATATCTAAATTCGCTTTATAAAAGCTTTTTAGATATCTAATAAACTGTGCGGGGGTAACTCGACAAAATCGATTTCTCCGAAATCACGATTTTTGAGTCACTCCCATTACATTTTAAATCTAAAACGAAAATAAGCGACTGGAAATTCCAATCGCTTATTTCTATTTAATTCTTTAATTATTTAACGCGGATATAAACTGGTCCACTACCTAAGTTTGCAGTATTAAGAACCGTTTGGTTACCTAACCATCCACCGTGAACAGCTTGTCCATTACCTGCGTAAACACCGATGTGTGCTAATCCTGTTCCTCCATTTGCATAGTAAACTAGGTCTCCTGGTTGAGCTTGAGATGCTGGAACTACAGTTCCTAAGCTCATGTATCCTGCTGGCCAGTCGTGGAAGTTAATCCCTACTGCTTTAAGAGCATTTGTTACTAATAATGTACAATCTTGGAATGTACCTAATTGAGCTAATGCAGCTTGGTAGATTGCTGCTCCTTTGTTTGAAGACGCAACTTGCGTTGTTGCCGCCGCTGCTGGAGCTTGAGTTTTAGCAGTTACAGTTGGAGCTGCAGTTGCAACTGCTGGTGTAGCTACTGCTTTCTCTTCTGCTTTTGCTACCGCTGGCGTAGCTACTGGAGCTTCTTTCTTAGCTTCAGCTTTTGGTGCTTCTTTTGTTTCAGTTTTTGCTGGTGCAGCTGTCGCAGCTGCTTTTGGTGCAACTGTTTGAACTGGATCAACCTTAACTACTGTTTTCTCAGCAGTATTTTCTACTACAGTCGCTTTTGGAACTGTTACTTCAGCAGTTTTCGCTGCACTTGCATCTACTTTTAATACTGTTCCTACGTAGATTAGGTTAGGATTTGAAAGGTTGTTTAATTTAACAAGTTCGTCTACTGAAACTCCGAATCTGTTAGCAACTTTTCCTAAAGTATCTCCTAATACTACTGTGTAGTATCCTTGTTCTTTAGCTTGAGCTACTTGAGCTACTGTTGTGTTATAAGTTAATTTATCTCCAGGGAAGATTAATGAACTTGTTAAATTGTTATCTTGCATAAGTTGATCAACAGTTGTTCCGTTGTTTACTGCGATATCCCAAAGAGTATCACCTTTTTTTACTGTGTATGTATCAGCGTCTGCAATTTGCGCTAACCCAACTCCTACTGTCGATACGATTGCCGTTGCGGCTACTAATTTTTGTAATTTACTCATATATTTTTATCTCCTTAAATTAGGTTCGAGTCAAGTGACTCATTTATCTATAATAAATACTGTTTTAATTTCTAAATTTTTAATTTCTATAAACTATTTTTCTAAACTATAAGTGTCATTAACCTCATTCAACTTTTGCTGAACTTCGTTATATAATTTTGACATACTATCATTATATGTTTAAATATCACTTTTTTCAAGGTTTGTAACGATTTTGTAATAATAACGATAACTCTCTGTTACATTGTGCAAGATTCGTAATATTAACGACGTTCTATAAGCAGTTCAATTGCGTTTTAAACGTTTTTATTATATAGTAAACTTGTAATTAAAAATTTAATTTTCAAGGGGGTTTTATGACAGACTTTAATACTGCTAGCTCTGCCTTAAAGATGATTCTCGTCTTCTTAGAGGGGCTTCTTTCTTTTCTTTCTCCTTGCGTAATACCTATACTACCTATCTATATCGGTATTCTTGCAGGAAAAAAAGAAATGAACGAATGCGGAGAACTAGTTTTCAACAAACGTAATACTATTACAAATACACTATCATTCGTTTTTGGTATTTGTTCAACATTTTTCATCCTAGCTTTTGCAACAAGTTTTATTAGTGTTTTCTTAAATGAAAATATTAAAACATTGCAAATCGTCAGTGGTATCTTAATCATCTTTATGGGATTATTACAACTAGGCGTGTTTAAGATAGGATTTTTAAAACAAGAATTTTCAATTAAAAACAAAGTTAAGAGAAAAGGAAATAAAACTACTCCGATTCTTGCTTTTTTAATGGGATTCACTTTTAGCTTTTCTTGGACACCATGTATTGGACCAATCTTAGCTAGTGTTTTCTTGTATGCATCTAGTCATACTGGAATAATGAGTGTTCTTTTAATTCTTGCATACTGCTTAGGATTTATATTACCATTTATCCTTGTTGCATTCTTCGCTTCAAAATTATTAGAATTATTCAAAAAACATACAAACATTTTAAAATATACACAAGTTATCTCAGGTATTATCCTTATCCTAATCGGTATCTTAATCCTGAGTGGATCATTTATCACTTTAACTAGATATTTTTCTTAAACTTGTGATTTGAATTGGAGGAAAATAATATGAAAAAACTAACGATACTTAGTGCAACTCTTCTTAGTAGTGCTCTAATTTTAAATGCATGTTCTTCTGGCTCTTCAGAGAAAAAAGAAGAAACAAATAAACAAACTACGACATCTTCTACTAACGAAAATAAAGCTGTTCAAGCTTACGACTTCACAGCAATGGACAAAGATGGAAAAACTGTAAAACTTAGTGACTTTAAAGGTAAAAAAGTTTACATCAATATGTGGGCCAGCTGGTGCGGACCTTGTATGAGAGAAATTCCAGAATTAGAAAAAGTGTATCAAAAATATAAAAATAACAAAGATATCGTCTTTCTATCTATGACTTCTCCTAACGATGCAGAATTCAAAAACCAAAGTCCTCAAGATAAAAGTAAAGATGTAATTCTAAAAAAAGCGAAAGAACTTGGTGCAACTTATCCTGTTCTTTTCGATGTTAACGACCGCTTCATCATAAACTACGCAATTCGTTCATTCCCTACTCACATTTTAATCAATAGTGATGGTACGTTTGAAACTAGAATCGCCGGCGCAGTTACCGAAGAATCACTAACTAAAGAAATAGAAAAACTTAAATAATAAAAAATCCGGGAGTGACTCAAAAATCGTGATTTCTTAAGAAACAAGATTTTGTCGAGTCACTCCCGCACAGTTTATTAGATATCTAAAAAGCTTTTATAAAGCGAATTTAGATATCAATAAACCACTGCGTCTATGAGTTCTCATCTGAACTTTGTTACATTTTAGGACCTTTTTATCAGCCCCTTATAGATGAAGACTTCATGTCTCCTATAAATTTATATAACTATTGGATTCGGATTTTTTTTAGTTCATTCTATTCAACTACTCGCTTCAAATCTCTAAGCAACCACTTTTCCAACAACTTCACATGAAGATTCTCTTCTTCACACTCAAAGATCGTAACTTCTTTTAGTTGAAATATATTTTCTAACTTTTTATCAATAACAATATTCTTTTCGTCTAATTTTGAATATCCAAAATAGACCTCCGCATCTACTTGCTGACAATACTGCACCACATCTATTTCTTCCAATCTCGTTAATAAGTACTCTTCTTTTTCAGGATAGTTACGAGCATATTCTCTTATTCCATCATAAACTCCAAAATCAAGATTATTGTCAAAAATATATTTAAAATCAAAGTTTTGTATATTTGAGATAAATAATCTAGCTACCTTTCGTCCGACCGCCGAAGCCATGATTCCTAATGCAGCTCCTTGACCTTTAGCAATAATGTTCACCTCTAAACTCGGAAATTCTCTTTTTAGAATATCCACTAAATCAATCGCATCTTGATAGACATAATTATAATATAACTCCTCGTCCTTATTATTATTTAAAAAAGGAAAGTATATTGAGGCAGGCTGTCTATTTTCACTTCTCCCCCTGTCTCCTCTAATGTGTAATGTTGCAGCACTGTACCCTAAAGCATAATAGTTCATAAGCCCTAAAAAACCTCTCGGTGCCTCTTCATAATCTGGAAACTCTAATATTACCCCTCTACCATCTATTTTTTTCATAACGATTTCTGCAAAAATTTTTGAATAATCTATCGCTTCAAACTCTAACGTTAATAATTGAATATCATCATCGTCTCTTACTACAGTAATCTTATAGTTCAGTTCTCTTTCTTTTTCTAATATCATCTTCTCACCTTCTTAGGATTAGCATTTCAATACAATTATACCTCATTACAGACTATAAGAATAGCAAATCATTCTAGTCTTCTGATTTTAAAAAACGAGCATACTTGATAAAGACGGAACAAAAGAAAAAACAATCCCCATATTTGAATTAAGGATTGTTTTTAATTTGTTATGTTTTATTTAAAAGCCGTACTTATTATTTTGCTTCTTTTACGTATTCTTGATCTTTAGTGTGAATAGTAAGACCAGTAATATTTTTAGTAGATTTGAAGAAGAAACTACAGATATAACCGAATACTAATGCACTTAAGAATGAGAATCCTGAGAAGATGAATGGACTTTGTTTAGCATAAGTTGTGAAGTCTTGAATGTACCAACATACAAGCCCTGCAACGACTAATCCTAATAATGCTCCAGCTCCATTTGCACGTTTAGTGAAGATACCAAGTGCGAATGTACCAGCTAAAGGTACCCCTAGAAGTCCAATATATTTAAGGAATAAATCCCAAGTTTCTTTTTGGTTAGAGTTTACGAAGTATAATGCTGCAATTGTTCCTAATACACCAGCTACGATGATGATAATACGAGCTAATAGAACGTCTTGTTTAGCATCTTTACTTAAACCGAAGAAGCGTTGTTTAATATCAACTGTGATACAAGCTGAAATTGAGTTTAAGCTTGATGCGATAGTTGATTGAGCTGCTGCTAAGATGGCTGCGATAACTAATCCAGCAACCCCTGCAGGTAGCGCTGTTAAGATGAAGTAAGGTACTAAAGCTGTTGTATTAGCTGCTTTACCTACTACTTCAGCGTTCATGAAGTCTGGTAATTTTGTTACAGCATGGCTACCTTTGTAGAAGCTGTATAAAACTGTTCCCATTCCGTAGAAAATTGGAATAGAGATGAATGCTAATAATCCGTTAGTCCAGATTGATTTATTAGTTTCTTTTACAGATTCAGTAGTGCTATAACGTTGAACTACGTCTTGAGAAGCTGTGTATTGTTGTAAACTGTTAAATACTGATCCAATGAAGATAATTGGAATAGTTGATGCTGTTAATGACCAGTTGAATTTCTCAGCAGTTACGATTTTACCATTCGCTAGAGCATCTTGAGTAATTTGTCCAAATCCACCTACGTGGTATGCACCTAAGATAATTACTAAAACAGCTCCTCCAAGTAAGATAATCCCTTGGATAACGTCTGTCCAGATAACTCCTTCTACCCCTCCTAAGAATGAGTAAACTACACAAAGTAATCCGATAACCGCACATACTAAGAATGGGTTAAGTGTCGATACTGATGTAATTGCAACTGTTGGTAAGTAAATAACGATAGCTACACGTCCAATATGGAATAGTGAGAATAACACACTTCCTACTACACGTACACTAGGATTAAAACGTTCTTCTAAATATTCATATGCTGTCGTTACATTTAATTTTCTAAAGAATGGAACATAGTAGTGAATCAATATCGGAATAATTGCGATAATTGAGAAGTTCCCTGCTGCATATGTCCAGTCCCCGTTAAATGCTTTTTCCGGTGTTGCCATAAATGTAATGGCAGATAATGTTGTTGCGTAAATTGAGAATCCTACTGCCCAAGATGGAATATTTCCTCCAGCTTTAAAGAATTCATCCGTGCTTTCACCTGCTTTTTTAGTGAAATACACCCCTATAGCTAGCATAGCTATTAGATAAACTGCTAATACTATACTGTTAAGTGTACCAAATCCTATTTTATCCATGATACTTCCTCCTTTATACTTTTTAAATTTACTAATATTCTAGAAAGAGGAGTGATTCAAAAATCATGATTTCTTAAAAAACGAGATTTTGTCGGGTTATCCTCAAAAAGTTTATTAGCTAGCTATAGATTACTACGACAATAAGCTCTCAAATAAACTTTTTATAATTTAGGACTTTTTTGTCATCCTCTTTCTTTCCCCCTATATTTACCCCTTATTTTTTAAAAATTATAGGTTATAATCTTTAACTAATTTTTCTACTTCAGGTAATTTAGCTGGATCAAATACTTTCATAGGTTGTTTACAGTATCCTGCATCAATACCTTTAACTTTTAAGATTTCTTTAAGAGTTTGATATAATCCTAATTCTAATACTTTTTCAATTACATCATTTGCTTCATGTTGAAGTTCGTAAGCTTCAGCAACTTTACCTTCTTTAGCAAGTCTGAAGATTTCTTGGCTTCTTTGTCCATTTACGTTGTATGTAGAACCGATAGCTCCATCTACTCCAGTAATAGCAGCTTGAACTAACATTTCATCGAATCCAGACCAAATTAGTTTGTTAGGGAATCGTTTTCTGAATCTTTCTAATTGATAGAAGTCTGCTGCAGTATATTTAACACCGATAACTTTTTCGTCTTCTAGTAATTCAGCAAATTGATCTAAACTAATTTTAACTCCTGTTAAGAATGGAATGTAGTAAAGAATCATGCTATTATCTGTAGCATCAATGATTGTTTTGTAGTAGTGTTTGATTTCATTAAATGATAATGGATAGTAGAATGGAGTAACTGCTGATAATGAGTCATATCCTAATTCTGTAGCGTATTTAGCTAATTCTACCGCTTCATTTAAATCTAGAGATCCTACTTGAGCGATTAGTTTAACTCTATCCCCAACTACTTCTTTTACAAATTTAAAAATTTGTTTCTTTTGAGCAGTGTTTAATAAGAAGTTCTCCCCACTACTTCCGTTGACATATAACCCATCAATTTTACTTACATTGATGTTATGTTCAATAACCTGTCTTAACCCCTCTTCTTTAACTTCACCATTTTCGTCAAATGGAATAAGCAAAGCCGAATATAATCCTTTTAAATCTTTCATTATAATAACCTCCGTTATTTGTTTTTGATATTATGCATTTATTTAACACATTAAATTTTAATACACTTACATTTTAAAACGTTTTCTTTAGTTTGTCAATAGAAAAAACTTAAAAAACTCTATTTTTTTGAAAACCTTTTAACTGTTGCTGCTGTTATCATGTTTACACTATATAATAATACTTAATCTAGTTGACACTTATATAGTATATGTAAATCTATCGTCTAGTCTTATTGTCTCTATTTAATACATTAAACTCCTCTTTTTAAAAAATAAAAAACGACTCACAAGTCATCATTTTATAAAAATCAGACTTATGCGGTCGCTTCTGTTAGCCTTTATTTATTACTTAAAAATCTTTAAATCGAACGTTATCAGGTAACAACTAAATACAAAAAATTTAACATTAAATTGATTATCTTTACTTTTAATACCTATCTATCATAACTTCCTACTAAGAACATTTCTCCTTTTAATGTGTAGTTACTACAATCAGTTGTTAAAATAAAACTATCTCCTTTTTTCACATCATAAATGTTACCGTCTATTTCTACACTTCCTCTACCATTAAGGACGGTAAATAGATTTCCTGTTCTAGTTTTTTCTAGGGAAACTTGTTCTGCTACTTCGACTTTAAACACAGAGAAGTACTTTTCATCTGCTAAGTATGTTACTGTAGCCCCTTCTAATTTTTCCGTTTTAGGGCTTGTAGTAACTTTTTCAAATGGAACTTTCGTCACATCTTTTGTTTTTTCTATATGAAGTTCACGTTTATTGCCATCTTTATCAACACGATCATAATCATATACTCGATATGTCGTATCAGAATTTTGTTGCACTTCATATATTAGTATTCCCTCTCCAATCGCATGAAGAGTTCCCGCTGGAATATAGAAGAAATCTCCCGCTTTTACTTCTTCTTCTATAAACAATTCTTGCCATTGTTCACGATTAATTTTATCATTAAACTCCTCTTTTGTTTTAGCAGTATGTCCATATACTAACTTTGCACCTTCTTTAGCATCCAGTACATACCAACATTCAGTTTTACCAAGTTCACCATTCTCATTTTCACGCGCATAATCGTCTTCAGGATGTACTTGAACTGATAAATTATCACTAGCATCTAAAATTTTAATTAATAATGGAAACTTATCATACACTTTCTCAGTAAATAAAGTAGGCTGTTTCTCATAAGCTTCTTTTAATGTTAAACCTGCTAACTCACCGTTTTTTATTTTTGAACTACCGTTATCATGGGCGGCAATAACCCACGCTTCTCCAATATTTCCTTGTGGGATAGAAAAATCAAACTTCTCTAAATTACGTCCACCCCAGATTCTTTCACAAAATACAGGCTCTAAAAAAACTATTTTATCCATTTTATTCTCCTTAAACTATACTAACTTCAAATTTATTATACACTAATTACTCTTCTTTATACAGCATATACCTATTATTATTTTACAAGAAACAGTTTTCAAAATATTAATTTTATGGTAATATATCGTTGTATAGAAATTTAAAAAATCATTAATATTAAAGATAAGAATGTCTTTATTTAGAAAGTAGGTATATTATGTTATTAGGTATTGATATTGGTGGAACAAGTATTAAATTTGCTGTAATTGATGATAACTACAAAATCGTACATTACGAAACTTGTAAAACACCTGACAATGTAACTGTAAAAATTACTGATGAAATGTTCAGAATCGCAAGCAAAATCCGTGAAAGCTATAACTTCTCTGCAGCTGGTATCTCTGCGGCTGGTGTTATCGACAATGTTAACATGGAAGTTATTCGTTCAGCTCCAACTATTAAGAACTATCTTGGAACTAACTTCAAACGTGATTTTGGAGATAGACTAGGTATTCCAGTATACGCAGATAACGATGTTAACTGTGCCTTACTTGGTGAACAATGGCTTGGTGGAGCAAAAGGTTTAGATGAAGTATTCTGTATGGCTTTAGGAACTGGAATCGGCGGAGCTTACTTCCTTACTAGTCTTCCTTTCGGATCTAACTTCGGTGTAGGTGAAATCGGACAATCTCTTTACGATTTCGACACTAAAACTACTTACGAACAACGTGCTTCTACTATCGCTTTAGATAGAAAAATCAAAGCCGAAATGTACGAAGGAATTAGTGTTATCGAATTCTTCGATCTTTGTAAACGTGAAGACACAACTGCACTAAAAGTACTAGATGAATGGTTATTCGAACTTGCTCGTGGTATTGTTAACTTACTATGTATCCTAGATCCTAAGTATATCGTAATCGGTGGGGCTGTTTCTGCTCAAGGAGATTATTTATTAAATAAACTAGAAGCAAAAGTACGTGAACTTCACCCAATCGAAAACAACCAAACTAAATTCCTAGCAGCTGAATTAGGAAATGATGCAGCTCTATACGGAGCTATTAGCCCATTTGTAGAAAAATAAAATATTGAACTTTATCCCCTCTTTACTTAAATAGTAAGGAGGGTTTCTATCTTTCAACAGAACTTCAAACTCTGTTCTAAGTTAATTTATAATTTTTGCAACCGTTTAAATTTTTTTCTAATGTTTTTTAAGTTTTTTCTTTACAAAGTCCTACATAAGTGATAATATAAATTTAAGTTAACACATTAAATTTTGATAAGTATATTTAATATTAAATCGAGGAGGGATCAACTTGAAAAAATACGAAAAGATTATAAATGACATCATCTTAAAAATACAAACTGGTATTTTTAAAGAAGGTGAACAGCTCTATACAGAAAAAGAGATAAAAGAAATATATAATGTTAGTAGTACTACTGCCGTACGTGTACTTAACGAACTAGAATCAGCAGGATATATTTTTAGAATTCAAGGTAAGGGAAGTTTCGTAAACAAAACCCTAGTTAATAAAAAAGTCTTCGTTACAGAAAACAACAATTTCCATAAACATTTCAAAGAATCAGTATCTGAGCATTCTGAAGTTATCGAAGCTGAGATTATTCAAGACAAAGAACTTTGCGCTAAATTGAAATTAAAAAATCAAAAACTTCTAAAAGTAGCTCGTATAAAATATATTGGTAATGTCGCTTGGGCTCATCAAACTAACTATATTCCAATTAAATATTTACCTGATGTTAACCTTGACGATATCGACAGTTTTAAAGAACTTGCTACTATGATTAGAAAAAAATATCGTATAGATATTCACCAAGAAAAATCTAAAAAATATATGCAAGTTATAGTTGATACTCCTGAAGAAATTGCCAACTTTATCGCAAAAGATGGTGAACCTTGTTTTGAATTTGATAGGTACACCTACTTTGCAGACGGTAAAATTTTTGAATATGTAAAAATCTATATAAATTACAAATACTACAGCTTAACTATTAAAGATTAAGCTCTGATTGGAGTTAACTATGAATAAAAAAGAAAAAATCTTAAACCAAATTAAAGGCGGAATTATCGTTTCTTGCCAAGCGTTGCCAGGTGAACCACTTTACGTTGAAGAAGGTGGTGTTATGAAACTTATGGCTCTTGCTGCTAAAGAAGCTGGAGCTGTTGGTATTCGTGCACAAGGAATTACTGATATAGTTCAAATCAAAGAAACAGTTGACCTACCTGTTATCGGAATTATTAAACAAAGTTATGAAGGTATGTCACAATTTATCACAGCAACTATGAAAGAGGTAGATGCTCTTGTAGAAACAGGTTGTGAAATAATCGCCTTAGACTGTACTTTACGCCCGCGTTTTGATGGTACAACAATCAATGATTTTATCGCAGAAATCAAAGCTAAGTACCCTGACATTCTTTTAATGGCAGATATTGCTACATTCGAAGAAGGTGTAAATGCGGCTAACATCGGTCTTGATTTTGTCGGAACTACATTAAGTGGTTATACAGAAAATACAAAAGATAGACCGAACGAAGTAGACCTAGGTCTTATCAAAAAGCTATCTGAAACTATTTCTGTGCCAATAATTGCAGAAGGTCGTATCCACTACCCTGATCAAGCAAAAGCAGCTTATGACGCAGGGGCATTCAGCGTAGTAGTTGGCGGAGCTATCACTCGTCCAAAAGAAATCGCAGCTAGATTTATTAATGCAGTGAAATAAACAAAAAGTTCTAATTGATACTTGATCAATTAGAACTTTTTTATATTATTTTTCCCAAGCACGTCCGTCGATATAGCTTGAATTTCTGTAGTTTTCTTTCGTCGGTTTTACCGGCATTATTATCGATAACAATATATATATCAATATTGGGCTACCAAATGAGAAAATACTCGCCAATAAGAATAGTACTCGTAAGAAACTCACACTTATTCCAAATCTTTTACTTAAACCACTGCATACCCCAGAGATTAAAGCTCCTTCGTATGATTTATACATCTCTTTATCTTCTAAAAAATTAAGAAATTTATTCCATAATTTATTTAATCCATCTATCATAATAAATTCCTCCTGACTTTATTGTTGATATTTTATTATTCTGACTTTATAAATATTATATCACATTTCTATGATATATATTAACTATTGTACTCAAGCGACTTTAAACTAAGTTTATATTATTAAAATAATATCAGCAGTAAAATACTTATCTTGCACAAAAACTAAATCTTTTGTGCATATATAAATCAGCTAAAAATCTTTTCAATGTTTTTTGCTAGATTGAGAAAAAAATCATTCTTGCTATTTAATTGTTCTAAAAAATTTCAATTGCCATTTTTGTGTTTCTAAAGCCGTTGTATTCAAATTTACGCTCCAAGGCGGATAAAATCGCATAGACATTTTTCCTTTACTGTCTTTTGTCGAGAGAATTTTTCTACGGATAGCCTCCTCATTTGGAATAATAAAAAGTCCTCTCTTATCGTTGTCAATCACAACAATAACAAGCTCATTCCCCAAATCTTCGTTTGTGTAAGGAATGTTCTTATTATTTTGGTCTTTTTGCCAAAAAGCTGTAAAATACCCTTCTTTTTTAGGTGTTCTTTTTGCCAAACGACATCTTTTATAACCCTGTTCTTCCGCTATTTTGATAAGGATACCTTCATATTTTTCATTCCACTTTTCTTTTACGAATTCAAAATCACCATAAAACTCATTAAGAACCTCAAGTATTTTCATTATGATATATATCCTCCTTAACAAAATTTTTTTCACTTGAATTACTGCATACCCCTGGTATAATACCCCCCTCGTATGATTTATAATCTTTTTATTTTCTAAAAACTTAATTCATATTTTATTATTCTGATCTTATAAATATTATATCATATTTATATGCTATATATTACTTGTTATACTCAGGTGACTCTAATCTAAGTTTATATTATAAGATTTTTAATAAATATCTCCAAAACCATATTATCTGTGAAATACTTATCTTAAAAAATAAAAGAACACTCCGAAGAATGTTCTTTCATTTTTTACAAGAATCTTAAAGGATGGACGGCGTACCCATCATCTCAGGTACTCTATAAAAGAGTGTGTAGAGAGCCTTTTCTACTTCAATAAGACTTTTCTATTTTTATGTTATAACAAATATGTTGGTTTGTCAAAAACCTTCCATTTATTTCATACCTTTTTAAAATTTTTCAAATTTCCTTCTTGACAAATGAGTGTTTACTCACTATAATATTGGTTATAAGGTGAGTGTTTACTTACCGAAGATTTAAAATCTTATTTCTAATGGGATATTTCTTAGCACCTATCGTGAAACTATTCTTTAATAACCACAGTTCCAAAAGCATTAGGTGAACTAATATCCCTCAAATAATCTCAGCTATATTTTTTTAATCATAGAGTGAGTGATTACTCACTTCGGAAAGGAAGATAATTCTTATGAAAAAATTAATACAAATTACTTCATTATCAAAAAGCTTCGGCGATCAAACAGTCCTTGATAACATTGATTTCAACCTAGAAAAAGGTGAAATTGTCGGTCTTATCGGTCCATCAGGATCGGGAAAATCAACATTAATAAAGACAATGCTCGGTATGGAAAAAGCAGATAAAGGTGAAGCCCTTGTTCTAGATAACAAAATGCCAAAAAGAGAAATTCTTTCTAATATTGGATATATGGCACA
>NZ_CAUQNQ010000017.1:0-23134 GCF_963519265.1 uncultured Gemella sp.
TTTCATTTTTCTTTTCCTTAAATAATATTTATCTACTTTATCTTAACATTTTATAGCACATTTTTCAATACAATTAATTATTTAAAATTCTAACTATAAACTGTTTAATTAGGTAAAACTCTATAAATAAATATTACAGCAAAGAAAAGTATTAGCTTTCCTTTGCTGATTTAATAATTAATTTTATAGTTTTTTTATTAACTCTGTAGTTAATATAGATGAGTTTACTGCAGCTATCTGCAAGAATTCATCAAAAGTAACTCGCGTACCTTCTTCTGCCTTATCACTTACGCTACGGCAAACTATAAATTTTGTTCCAAATTGATAACAAGTTTGAGCAATCGCTGCTGCTTCCATCTCTACTACTTGCATATTAGGAAAATTTTTCAATATTCCTTTTTTCAACTCTTTATTAGAGATAAATGAATCTGATGTTCCAACTAAACCTAAGTGAATATTATGCTCTGGTAAACTTATCTCCGAAGCTAATTCTTGTAGTTTTTCATCACTCTTATATGCTGCTGGCATTTGTGGTACTTGACCAATTTCATAGCCAAACTCTGTCGCATCAACATCAAAATGTCTTACTTCTGTTGCAACAATCATGTCACCAATTTCCATATCACCTTGTAAAGCTCCACATGTACCTATATTAATCACATATTCAGGTTTATAATGGTCTAATAATAGAGTTGTAGCAATAGCAGCATTCACTTTACCTGGTAAACTTAACATAAGAACAATATCACGCCCTTCATATTTACCTTCATAAAATGTTACATGTGCTATTTTTTTTTCTTGCAAATCTTCAATTTTTTCTTTAATTATAGCCACTTCTTCTGGCATTGCACCAATTAACGCTATCATAATATTATTCTACCGCTAAAATTTTAATATCCATTGAATCTTCTGGACCTGTTGGTAATGAAACTTTCACTACATCTCCAACTTCTTTTCCTAATAAAGCTTGTGCTACAGGAGATTCATTCGAAATCTTATATTCAAACGGATTAGCTTCTGCACTACCTACAATTTTATATTTTTCCGTTAAACCGTCTGGTAATTCTTGGTAAGTTACCGTGTTACCAAGACGAATTGAAGTCGATTTTTCATCTAATTCAATAATAACAGCATAACGAATCATTTGTTCCATTTCTAAAATTTTACGTTCGATATGACCTTGCTCATCTTTTGCTGCATCATATTCAGAGTTCTCAGATAAGTCCCCGAAACTACGTGCAATTTTAATTTTTTCAATTACTTCTGGACGTTTTACTTTTTTATAATGTTCTAATTCTTCAACAAGTTTGTCATAACCTTCTTGGGTCATTTGATATTCTAATTTTTCTTCTAAAGCCATTGTGGTACTCCTTTTTTTAGTCTACTCTATATTATATCGTTTTTTTCATTATTTTGCTAGTAGCGATTTAATTTTTGTTATTAAAATGTCAATCGCTATATCATTATATCCGCCATCAGGAACAATAATATCAGCATATTGCTTAGTTGGTTTAATATATTTTTCATGCATTGGTCTAACTGACACTAAATACTGATTAATTACTGATTCTACAGTTCTTCCACGCTCATTAATATCACGTAGTAGTCTTCTTAAAATACGTAAATCACTTGGTGTATCAACAAAAATTTTAATATCCATTAATTCACGTAGTTTTTCTGAATAAAGACCAAACATACCTTCGATAATAATTACATCCTTAGGTTCTTGATGTTTTTGTTCTTTACTTCGAGTATGATTTACATAATCATAAACAGGAAGTTCAACAGCTTTCCCATCGATTAACTCTAATAAATGATTATAAAGTAGCTCATTATCAAAAGCACTTGGATGATCGTAATTCGTCTTAACTCTCTCATCCATCGTCATATGACTTTGATCTTTATAATAATAGTCTTGCTCGATTAAAGCCACTTTATCTTGAGTTAACTCGTCTATAATTCTTTTTGTAACGGTCGTTTTACCACTACCGCTTCCTCCAACAATACCGATAATTTTTGGTTTATCTGTAGCCATTAGCGTCCCATTTCCTTTCGCATCATATTGCTTTTAAATACTCTAGAGTCTAATTTTGTTCTAATAATTTGAAGTGGATGTCTTGCTGCATCTAGTAATTCACCATCTTCATCATAAATTTCTCCGATAACTTGTCTAAATGTATCGATCTCTGGTCCGAAAAATTCAACTTCTTGACCTGTTTTAAAGAAATTACGTTGTTGAATTGTTGCAATTTGAGTTTCCTCATCATAGTGAAGAACCTGCCCAACGAAGTCATAGTTTGTTTTCTTACCTCCTTCGTTTCCAAACATTTGTTCAGAATACTTAGGAATCTCATAGAAGAATGACATAGCTGTATCACGGTTAGCACATTTATATAATTCTAATTTATATTCTGGTGTCATCTCAAAATTATCTGGATCTGCACAATAATCATCAATTAGTTTTCTATACACACTTGCAACTGTTGCTACATAGTGAATAGATTTCATACGACCTTCAACTTTTAACGAATCAATACCTAATTCAATAATCTCTGGTACTGCCTCAATTAAAGTTAAATCTTTTGGACTCATTGCATAAGGATTTGCACCTTCATCGAATAACTTAGTATCTTCATCAGTTCCTTCTTCATAAAGGTCATAATTCCAACGGCATGATTGACAGCAACCTCCACGGTTACTATCACGGGCTGTCATGTAGTTACTTAATGTACAACGCCCAGAATATGCTATACACATTGCGCCGTGAACAAACATCTCAATCTCAACATCTGTTTTTTCACGAATTTCTTTAATTTCTTCATATCCTGTTTCACGAGCTAATACTACACGATGTACTCCTTCACTTTCCCAATATCTAACTTCCTTATAGTTTGAGATAGATTGTTGCGTACTGATGTGTACCTCTACTTTTGGTGCTACAGCTTTACATCTTTCAATAATATATGGATCCGCTACGATAATTCCTCTTACTCCTGCATCTTGAAGTGCCATTAAGAATTCATCTAATCCTTCAAAGTTCTCATCATGGGCAATAATGTTCGCTGTAACATAAATATCCGCTCCGTATTTTGCTGCAAATTCACAACCTTCTTTAATCTCTTCAATTGTGAAGTTGTCCGCATTACTACGAAGTCCAAACTCCTGTCCTCCTAAAAACACAGCATCTGCTCCGTAATGAATAGCTATTTTTAATTTTTCTAAATTCCCTGCTGGAAGCAGTAATTCTGGTTTTTTCGTTATTACTCTCTTACCGTCTCTAATTTCTGAAATATTTGGTATCGCCATAAGTTAAGGTCACATTCAAGTATGACCCATCCTCCTTGTCTTTTTTATTAGGTTTTATTTAGGAAACCTTGTCCTTTTATAAAATTCAAGAATATACTAGTACATAGTTTTCTTATAGAAGAACCCTAAGTCTACTTCTCTATATTTTGGTTTAATTCTTTCTATATCGTTATAGAAATCTTGTTTTTCATCTTCGTACGCTTCTTTATCTTCATAATAAAGATCAATAGCATCACGATAAATAGTTACAACCTCTGTGATGTAATCTTCATCTTTTAAAACACCTTCAATCTTAAATGCAGTTACCCCTGCTTCGATTAGACGATCTAATTCTTCTATCGCACAGATATCATTTGCACTCATGATGTGTGTCCCATTTGAATCCTCAAAAATTGGATAACGTTCATTTCTATCTTGACTGTATAGGAATAGTTTCTTAGAATTACTATATTCTTCAATGTACTTCTCTTTATCACTATACATAAAATAGTTATCCACCAATTTCCTTACAGATTGGAACATACAAAGCATTCCCTGAACTTGTACTTCAATCTCATATTCGCTTTTTCCAGTAATTTCAAGAATTTCATCAATAGTTAATTCTTTTGATAGACACGTTCTATATGCTCCACGTTTCCCCCAATAATTACATGAGAAAGAGTTCGTAGCTAACGTATGTGGATCCCATTGAAGTTTAAAATCAAGATTTTCTTCTCTTAAAATTGTTATAATTGTTGGTTCTCCATATATTAGAGCATCTACATTTAATGCTGATAAATAATGTAAATAATCAACTAGGTCATCAATATGCTCATTATGGAATATTGCATTTACACTAACATATGCTTTTTTCCCTGCTTGATGAATAATCTCAATAGCTTTTTTTAATTCGTCTCTCTTAAACTCACCAGCAAGACGTAATCCATATTTTTCTTCACCAATAACGAAACTATCAGCTCCTACATTTATCAGTTCATAAATATGATCAATACTTTTCGGTGTTACAACTAACTCTACTGTCATTTTTTATCCTCTCTTAATAAAATATACTAACTTCACAGTTCTATAATTTTATTTTCTTGTTGTTATAGTTATTCCATCTCCAATTGGTAATATTACACTCTCATAATTTTCATGTTTTAATAACCATTCATTGTAATTATTAATTTTTCTAGAAAGTTGTTTTAAATCTCTACTGTGTTTAATAATACTTGGATCGGCAACCATTCCTTTGAATAGCACATTATCCGTAATAACTACGACATCTTCAGCAAAATATGGTTCATATAATTCAAAAAACTTTCTACTTTGACTCTTAGCACCATCGATGAATACTACATCGTATGGGGCGTTTGTCACTACTTCATCTTGAAGTTCTAAAGCATCTGCATGAAGTAATGTTATTTTATCAGTAAGATTTCTCTTTTCTATGTTGTTTTTTGCTTGGTTATACATCTTATCATCACGCTCAATAGTTGTGACATTACATCCTATTTTTTCAGCTAATTTAATAGATGTATATCCAATTGCCGTTCCTATTTCTAATAAATTCTTAGCTTTCTTTACTTTAAGCATTTGAATTAAAAATCTTATCCCAATCTTATCTATAATCGGTACTCTATTCTCTTCAGCATATTTTTCCAATTCTAAATAAAATTCATCAAAATCTTCTAACAAATCTATAACATATAAATCATCTTTTGATTCTATCGCAACCATGTTTACCTCCATATTTATACATCATATTATGATACCATAAAAGTTGGTATAAATGCAATTATAAAGACTAATACACATAAAATATTAAAATATAAACAACACTATTATATATACACATTATACAATTATATTTTAGTAACCATAAAAATTATATAATTTATCAATTAATTACAGTTTACTTGAAATACTATCATGATTTTTTATAAATACTCTTTAAATTTAATTAAAAATACTAAAAAAGAGATTAACCGAAGTTAATCTCTTTATAATTATAATACTATTTTTCTAAAGCTTGAACAGCTGTAATTAATGAAAGTTTGTATACATCTTCTGCATTACATCCACGAGATAGGTCGTTTACAGGAGCATTTAAACCTTGTAAGATTGGTCCTACAGCTTCAAATCCACCTAGACGTTGTGCAATTTTATACCCAATATTTCCTGCTTCTAAGCTTGGGAATACAAATACATTAGCATCCCCTTGTACTTTTGAATTAGGAGCTTTTAATTTAGCAACTGAAGGTACAACCGCAGCATCGAATTGTAATTCACCTTCTACCGCTAATTCAGGTGCATTTTCTTTAACTAATTTAGTAGCTTCTGCTACTTTTGTAGTATCTTCTGTAACGGCTGAACCTAAAGTAGAGAAACTTAACATTGCTACTTTTGGATCAACGTTAAAGCTTTTAGCTGTTCTTGCACTTTCAATTGCGATTTCAGCAAGCCCTTCTGCATCTAATGTTGGATTAATCGCGCAGTCAGCAAATACATAACGTTTGTCTTCTTTACTCATGATGAATGCACCACTTGTACGTTTTGTACCTGGTTTAGTTTTAATAATTTGTAATGCTGGACGAACAGTATCTCCAGTAGAGTGAATTGCTCCAGATACTAATCCTTCAACTTCTCCAGTATATACTAACATAGTTCCGAAGTAGTTAACATCTTTTAATAATTCACGAGCTTTTTCTTCAGTTACTTTTCCTGCACGACGCTCTACAAACTTAGCAACTAATTCTTCTAATTTTTCGTAGTTTTCGTGATCAATAACTTCTAGGTTAGAAGCATCTAAAGATAATCCTTTAGCAATTTCTTCTACTCTTTCTCTTTTCCCAACTAACACAGGTTTAACATAACTAGTAGCACCTAATTTAACAGCCGCTTCTAATACACGCTCATCATATGCTTCTGGAAGTACGATACGTACATTTTTCCCTTCTAATTTTTGTTGAAGTTCTACAAATAAATCATTTGCCATCTTCATTTCCTCCTAATTGTATATAATATCTTTAATATGTGTTATCGGCTTTAAACTTAAAGCATCGAATAAACTTCCCTTACCCAAAATTGTATAGCCTAATAATAATCCGATATAAAATATAATTATCATTAGGGCTATATTTCGCAAATACCTTACCAATTTATCACTTGATTTCATAATAAATTCCTACTCATCTATTCTTTGAATATCTGCACCTAGTTTTCTCATTTTTTCTTCTATATCAACATATCCTCTATCAATATGGTAAACATTGATAACTTTAGTAGTTCCAGTCGCCATTAATCCTGCAATAACTAGTGCTGCCCCAGAACGTAAATCTGTGGCTTTTACTGTAGTTCCTTCTAAATGAGGTAATCCCTCTATTAGTGAACTCCTACCTTCTATTCTAATTTTTGCATTCATTCTTCGTAATTCTTCAACATGCATGAATCTATTCTCGAAAACAGTCTCAGTAATTGTACTTGTACCATTAGCTAATAATGTTAATACACACATAATAGACTGCATATCTGTTAAGAATCCTGGATGAGGTAAAGTCTTAACATCTACAGGTCTTAAACTTTCTAGTTTATTACTTACACGCATAGAAGTTTCATCAACTACCTCAACTTTAACTCCCATTTCACGCATTTTACTAACTAGCGCTATATTATCTTTATAAGGTGCACCTTTAACTAGTACGTCCCCTTTAGTTGCTGCTGCTGCGATCATATATGTAGCAGCCTCTACTCGGTCAGGCATCACTGTATACTCAGTACCAACTAGTTTATCTACACCTTCAATAACTAAAACAGAAGTACCTTTTCCTTCTATCTTAGCTCCCATCTTAATTAAGAAGTTAATCATATCTTCAATTTCTGGTTCTTGAGCCGCATTAACAATAGTAGTTTTTCCTTTTGCTAAACAGCTTGCCATAATTACATTTTGAGTTCCACCTACACTAGGGAAATCAAAGAAAATTGTTGTTCCTTCTAATTCTTTTTCTGCCCTTGCTTCTACAAAACCAGCATCTTGAATAATCGTAGCTCCTAAGGCTTCAAAACCTTTTAAGTGTTGATCGATAGGTCTACTTCCTATTGAACATCCTCCAGGCATCGCTACTTTTGCACTTCCTTCACGTGCTAACATTGGTCCTAATACTAAAAATGAAGCACGCATTTTACTAACAAACTCAAACGAAGCCTCTGTTAATAATGGTTTTCTTGCATCCATTTCTAAAGTATTTTCTTCTGGTTTATAATCTACCGTTACCCCTAGACTTTCAAATAATAATGATATTGTTTTAATATCTGATAACTTAGGAACGTTATAAAATTTACTTGTACCCTCTGTTGCTAATAGACCCGCAGCTAAAATTGGTAAAGCTGCATTCTTCGCACCAGAAACTTGTACTTCTCCTATTAAAGGCGTTCCACCTTTAACGATTATCTTTTCCAAGTTGTTTCCTCCATCTCTATATTTACATTTTATATCACATATAATACTACCACAAATTAAAAAATAAATAAAGTTCGAATAAATATTTTTAATATTTATTTTATTAAGAAAGTATGCCTTTTCCATCGTTACACTGTAAATTTAATTCTAATTAAATTTTAAATATTATTATTTTATTTATTAATTATTCGTATTTTTGTCACTAGATGCTAAATTTATTCTGAAAAAATTAAAATAAATTTCTTTTAAAAATATATAGTAATCATGCAGAATAATTTATATTGTAACTCAATTTTCAATGAATACCCCTATCAGTTACAATTCATCAAAGAATGACAGTTGTGCTTTTTCAGGAAGACCTTTTAATGTCCCCATTTCTCTCAAGTATTCTACTACCGTAGATGAAACACTTCCTCGTTTTGAAAAATCTTCAATTGATAAAAAGGCCTTTTCTTCTCTCGCTTGAACAATTTTATTCGCCACGTTATCCCCAAGCCCAGGAACAATCGAGAACGGTGGGATTAACGTTTTCCCTTCAATTATGTAGTCATGACTTGCTGATTTTTCTAAATCAACTTTCGAGAATGTAAATCCTCTTTCCATCATCTCATTAGCAATTTCATAACTTACAAGAGCATCTTTATCTTTATTAGATAATTCATTTTTATCTGTAGTTTTTATTTCTTTTATTTTCGCTTTTAACGTTTCTGCTCCCTTAACAACTGTAATAATGTCAAAGTCACTAGCTCTGACAGAATAATAGGCACAGTAGTATGTTAATGGTTGATGCACTTTAAACCAAGCAATTCGAAGCGCCATAAGTACATATGCACATGCGTGAGCTTTAGGGAACATATATTTGATTTTTTTACATGAATCAATATACCATTCTGGTACATTATTATCAACCATAGCTTTTTCAAAGTCTTCCGTTAATCCTTTACCTTTCCTTACACTTTCCATTATTTTGAAAGATAAGCCTTCTTCTAATCCAGCATGAATTAAATATACCATAATGTCATCACGACATCCAATTACGTCTTTAAGTTCACAAGTACCATTTTTGATTAATTCTTGTGCATTACCTAACCAAACGTCCGTCCCGTGAGACAATCCAGATATCTGAACTAATTCTGAGTATGTAGTTGGTTTGGTATCATCTAACATTTGAATAACAAAGTTCGTTCCAAATTCAGGAATACCAAATGTCCCACTAGCTGAATCTACTTGATCTCTTGTAACACCTAGTGCCTCAACTGTTGAGAAAATACCCATTACTTCAGGATCTGATACATCTATAGTTTTAGGATCAATGCCAGATAAATCTTGTAACTTTCTAATCATAGTCGGATCATCGTGTCCAAGTATATCGAATTTCAAAATATTATCATGAATAGAGTGGAAATCGAAGTGAGTTGTTCGCCATGGACTCGTTTCATCATCAGCTGGAAATTGATATGGAGTAAAGTCAAAAATATCCATATCATTAGGGACTACTAGTATTCCTCCTGGGTGTTGACCAGTAGTTCTCTTAGAACCTTCACATCCCGCTGCAATACGTTCAATATCTATACTTCTTTTCTCTATTTCATTTTTCTCATAATAATCTCTAGTAAATGAATAAGCTGTCTTCTCAGCCACCGTCGAAATAGTTCCAGCACGATATACGTAATCTTCACCAAAAATTTCTTTCGTGAAATTGTGAGCTGTTGCTTGATATTCACCCGAAAAGTTTAAATCTATATCAGGTACTTTATCTCCGTTAAACCCTAAGAATGTTTCGAAAGGAATATCTTGCCCATCTTTTGTCATTTTCACATCGCAATGTGGACAGTTTTTATTCGGAAGGTCAAACCCTGATGCGTATTCAGCATTCAAGAAGAATTCACTATGTTTACATTTCGGACAAACATAATGTGGGGCTAGTGGATTAACCTCTGTGATTTCCATCATCGTAGCTACAAGTGATGAACCAACTGATCCCCTTGAACCTACTAGGTATCCATCATCTAGTGATTTTTTTACAAGTTTATGTGAAATTAAATAAACCACACTAAATCCATTACCGATAATAGATGCAAGTTCCTTCTCTAATCTTTTTTCCACTATTTCCGGTAGCTCTTCACCATAAATCTTATGAGCCATATCATAACTTAAATTACGTACCTCATCAGCTGCCCCTTCAATATTCGGTGTATACAGCTTATCTTTTAACGGCACAACTAATTCAATCATATCATTAATTTTATGCGTATTATCAATAACTAATTCTTCTCTTAATTGTTCATCAAGATAAGAGAATTCTTTCAACATTTCTTCGGTTGTAAGGAATGTAGCCATCGGTTTTAAATCACGCGCACCAGGGTTGCTTTTCACTGTTAATCTCAATATTTGACGATAAACATGTTGATATTCATCTAAATAATAACAATCTCCTGTTGCTACAACAATTTTTTCTTTTTTCTTAGCTAATTGAATTAATTTTTTCAGAATTTTTTCCAATTCAGCATTATCCGCTATTCTTTCATTTCTTATAAAATTAGCATAATGATGTTTGGGTTGAATCTCAATATAATCGTAAAAATCAATTATATCCTCAACCTTAGCTTCTTTTGAATTTAGCAATTCTTCAAATACTTCATTATCACCATTACCACTACCAATTAATAAATCTTCACGATATTGTTCTAATAAACTACGTGGAATCGTAGGTTTAGCAGAGTTCAAATACTTAGTACAACTATATGAAACTAATCTGAATAAATCTTTAAGCCCTTTAGCATTCTTAACTAAAATCGAACAAGGGAATGTTCTTGAGCGTTTATGTGCAAGTTCTAAGTCAATTTTTTCATCAATTTCGTTATGATATTCAATTCCTAACTCATATAATTGATCCAACATTTTTACAAAGATTTCTGCCGTAGCTTTAGTATCGTAAATCGCTCTGTGGTGTTGAACTAAACGAACTTTGTATAGTTTAGCTAAATTGCTAAGACCGTGTCTTTTCGCTTCTTTATTTTCAGCACGAGAGACAAATAATGTATCTATACTAGCGTTATTTTTATTTTTTAAACCTAGTCGTTCAAAACAAGTATCTAGAAATCCAAGATCAAACTTCGCATTGTGGGCTACTAATATATCATCTTCATCTATCCAATTATAAAAGTTAGTCATTACTTCTTTTTCTAACGGGGCATCCTTAACATCATCATTAGTAATACTAGTTAATCTTGTAATAAGTTCTGAAATTGGTCTTTGCGGATTAATATAACTTTCAAAGCTGTCTATTTCAGCTCCATTTTTCACCTTAACCGCAGCAATCTCGATTAATCTATCACGTTCTGCTGAAAGACCAGTAGTTTCAACGTCAAATACAACATATGTAGCATCTTTTAATTTAAGTTCTTTCGGATTTGTCGTAGCAGTAATACTGTCATCCATGATAAAGCCATTTAACCCATAGATTGGTTTAATATCCTTACCTTTTGAACTCAAACAAATTTCTGGATATGCTTGAACTCCATAAGTATCAGTGAAAGCAATAGCTTCGTGTCCCCAATCCATAGCCCTAGCTATATATTCTTTTGCAGAAGAAATACCCTCAAGCTGACTCATCTTCGTATGAGTATTCAACTCTATTCGTTTACGTCCATTATAATTGTCCTTCTTCTCTTCTTTATGAGCAACCTCAATAGACTTAGGCTCGATGATTGTATCTCTTAAGTACGGATCATTACTTACAGCTCCATGAATCTTAAGCCATTGACCTTTCTTTATTCCTTTTACTAAGTCAATTAATTCATTCTTACGTTTATTTTGAAATTTTAAATTAGGATTATTACCAAATAATCTTAGTATTATAGAATCACTATAATCTGTGAGTTTTAAACGATATTGACTTGAACCATTTCTATGAATAATCTCTTCAGTACCAAAAACCTGAGCCATTATAGTTACATCTCCAGCATAACCAACAACATCTTTGATTTCTACGATGTCCTCATCGCGAATTTCTTGCCCATATCGAGTTCCACCGCCGCCTCCAAAGGCAACAAATTTCCTTTCAGGTTCTTTTGGTTTTCGTTCTGCTTCTTTTTTCTCTATTTCCTCTAACTTAACGATTTCCTGGGAAATTTTTTCTTCTTGACTCTCTAATACCGCTTCAACATCAGTTTTAGAAAAGTCAGGAATAATGTCTTTAATTGCAATACCTAAATTTCCATAACTACTTATTATTTGTTGTTTTCGTTCATTAATAAAGTTATTCCAAATAGATGGAGCCATTATTTTCATAGTTAAAACACTATTGTTAACTTCAACCTCACTAAATAAAATACTCTCCATTAAAACTTGAGAAATCTCTGAGAAGTTTTCTAATATTATATATTTCCAAAATTCTTTTATTTGCTCATCCGTGATTTCAGCACTTACCTTCAAACGATAATTAACAATATAATCACCTAAGAAATTCTCTCGTAATTTCTGAATAAGTAATGTTAATTCTTCTACTGAAGGCAAACTTTCTCCACTAAAATTAAACGTCCAAACCTTATTCTTATTATCTTTTTCTATATTATCTAAAGAATAATTTTCAAATTTTGAATTGGATAACTGTTCTTCTAATTCTAATGTTTTAACTAATAAAGAAAAATGTTTATTACTCATGATTCCTCCTACTTCTCCTATAACTTTCAGGGATTTAACTATTTTTAAATAAGCTATATCTAGATTCTACTTATAAAAAACTAAAGATTAACTCCCTCAACAACTTTTACTACTAAACATAAAAAATCCATTCGGGGCTGACCCAAAAGTCCTAAAATTTAACAAAGTTCATATGATACCTCATAGACGCAGTGGTTTATTGATATCTAAATTCGCTTTATAAAAGCTTTTTAGATATCTAATAAACTTTGCGGGGGTGACTCGACAAAATCTTGTTTCTTCGAAATCACGATTTTCAAGTCACTCCCGAATTCATTTTTACCAATCATTTTTATACTACTTTAAATTTAAAAAGTATCATAACTCTTAATTAAATTATACTAAAAATACCAACTAAAAACAAATGGTTATTTTCTTAACAACTATTTATTTTTAATTGGCATTCTTTAATTCATATTATATTTATTATTTATAAAATGCTTCTACTTTAGCTAGTACATCGGCTACTTGCGTATCAACTTTTTCTAAAGTTTGTCTTTCTTTAACTTCTACGATTCCTTCACCGGCTTTCTTCCCAACAACTACTTGTAATGGGATACCAATAAGGTCAGCATCGTTAAATTTAACACCAGCGCGTTCTGCTCTATCATCGTAAAGAACTTCATATCCTGCTGCTGTTAATTGAGCATATAACTCATCGCTAAGTTTAACTTGATCTTCTTTCTTAACATCAACACATACTAGGTGGACTTGGTATGGTGCTACTTCTTTTGGCCAAATGATACCTTTTTCATCATTATGTTGTTCGATAATCGCTGAAATACAACGAGTTACTCCAATACCATAACATCCCATGTAGAAGTGGTTTGCACGACCATTAGCATCTAAGTATGTAACATCCATAGCTTCTGAATATCCTTTACCAAGTTCGAATACTTGTCCAACCTCGATACCTTTAGCAAATTTAACTGGTCCTGATAAGTCTTCTGCTAAATCACCTTCTTCAATCATACGAAGGTCATAGTGAGCATCGATTTCATAATCGTCTGGGTTTACGTTGATGTAGTGGAATCCTTTTTTGTTAGCTCCACAGCTGTGGTTATACATATATTTAATAGCATTATCACCAATTACTTTACAATTTTTAATACCAAATGGTCCCATGTAACCTGCTACACTTCCCATGACTTCTTCGATTTCTTGTTCTGTTGCCATCTCAACTTCAGAAGTTCCTGTAGCTTTCATGAACTTAATATCGTTAAGTTGATCATTACCGCGCATAAGAACTAAGTAAAACTCCCCATCAGCTTTTAAAGCTAATGCTTTCATGGCACGATTAACTTCTACACCACAAAATGCTGCAATATCATCAATTGATTGTTGATTTGGAGTTTCTAATAAACTACGTTCTTTTTTCTCAAAACCTGTAGGCATAGTGTAGTTTTGTTCAACTACTGCTGCAGTTTCGATATTTGCTGAGTAATCACTCTCTTCAGTATACACAATTGTATCTTCCCCTACTTCAGCTAATGCTTGGAATTCATGAGTATAGCTTCCACCAATATTACCAGAATCAGCTTGTACTGCACGATACTTAAGTTCAAATCTATCAAAGATATTACTATATGCTTGATAATAATCTTTATATGTTTCTCTTAATGATTCTGGTGAATCATGGAATGAGTATGCATCTTTCATTATGAACTCTTTACAACGTAATAATCCTAAACGTGGACGAATTTCATCACGGAATTTAGTTTGGATTTGATATAAGTTCATAGGTAATTGTTTATATGATGTAACCATATTATTAACTGTTTGACTGATTATTTCTTCTGCTGTTGGACTTAGGGCATATCCTGCATTTTTTCTGTCAGTTACACGAATAAGCTCGTCTCCCATCTTGTTCCAACGACCAGATTTTTTCCAATATTCATCTGATTGTAAAATAGGCATTAAAAGTTCTGCAGCTCCAATTTTACTATGTTCTTCTCTAATTACTTTTTCAATTTTTTGAATTACACGAGTAGCCAAAGGAAGGTAAGTATAAACTCCTGCAGATACCTGCTTCACCATCCCCGCTTTAATAAGCAACTTATGACTAATTGCTTCTGCAGAGGACGGTACTTCTCTTGTTGTCGGAATAAATGTTTTTGATTGTCTCACAACAATACCACCTCTCATATTTAAAATTTTCTATATCATTATACCATAAATTATAATGTTTTTTTCAAAAAAAATATTTTTTTATAAAATTAACATTTCTAAAATTAAATCAATTTTCGACTATTTGTATTTCAAATTTTACTCAGAATATAGTATAATAAATAAGATAATTATTTATGGAGGGATATATGTTTAATTATCCTAATAAAAAAAGTAATTTTATTCAAAAAACAAAATATTCAAATCGTGGTATGGAACTCGAAGAAGATATTAACTTTGCGAATAAGTATTACTTAAATAATGACATTGCAGTTATTCATAAAAAACCTATTCCTATTCAAATAGTAGAAGTGAATTATCCTAATAGAGCGAGTGCTATGATTACTAAAGCATTCTACAAAACTCCGTCTACTACCGATTATAACGGACTTTGGAATGGGAGATATATTGATTTTGAAGCCAAAGAAACCAATTCAGCTACTTCATTTTCTTTGAATAATATTCATGAACATCAAATAAAGCATATGCAAAAAATTTTAAATCATGGTGGCATAACTTTTATTATCGTTAGGTTTAAAAAAATCGATAAAACATTTTTGCTACCTTTTAAACATTTTACATTCTTTTACGAACGTGCTCAAAATGGAGGAAGAAAATCAATAAAACTCAGTGAATTCGAGGAAACTGCATTTGAATTATCATTTAACTATAAAATAAGATTAGACTATTTAACTATTATAAAAAATAATGAAAGTGAGTTTTAGCAACAGATGAAATCTTTATTCAAATACATTAGTTCCATCTTTTTCACAATCTGCTTAGTATTATTCTTTGTTGTTTTAATGCTATTCGCTCGTGAATTAAAAGATGTACCAGATATTACTCAAGCTAATTTACAAGATCCATTATCATCAGAAATTTATGATAAGAATCTTAACTTAATAGCTACGGTTGGAGCTGAAAAAAGGGAATATGTATCTATAAATGATATTCCAAAAAATATTACAGATGCTGTTCTTACTACAGAAGATTCAAGGTTCCAATCTCATATAGGTATCGATCCTATTCGTCTTATAAAAGCCGTACTTGTGAATATTCGTTCTAATTCTGCACAACAAGGTGCAAGTACAATTACACAACAAGTGGTAAAAAATTCATTACTGACATCTGATAAATCACTACAAAGAAAAATTCAAGAAGCTTATCTGTCTCTTAAATTAGAAAATAGATACTCTAAAGATGATATATTAGAGATGTACATGAATAAAATTTACTATTCTGATGGACAATACGGAGTTAAAACTGCGGCTAAATATTTTTATAATAAAGAATTAGATCAATTGACCCTATCTCAGGTTGCGCTTTTAACTGGAATACCTCAACAACCAATCTTGTATAATCCTTATGATTATCCAAAACAAGCAAAAGAGCGTCGAGATACAGTATTATACGCACTTCTTAATAATGATAAAATTACAGAAGCAGAGTATAATGATGCTATTAACACACCAATTACGGATGGGATAGTTAAAAAAACAAAAGAAGAACGTGCAAACCAACATACTTACAATCCTAAGTTCGCTGCTTACATAGATCAAATTACGAAAGAATTGAAAGAAAATCAAAACTTTGAAAATATTAAAGATCCTCTTTCTATGGGATTAAAAATATACACTAACTTAAATCCAGAACTTCAAATATATGTTCAAGATATGTTAGATAATCAAAGTTCTCCTATGAAGCCTCACGCCTCTCAAGCTGCTATTTCTGTTCTAGATACTAAAACAGGACTTATTGAAGCAATCGGTGGTGGGAAAAATTATAAAGCAGGTGGCTATAACTTTGCTGTTGATGCCCGTGTTCAACCTGGTTCATCTATTAAACCTTTAATTGACTATGCTCCAGGTATCGAATACTATGGATGGGATTCGCAAACAACATTCTCAGATACACCTTATCAAATTGCAGGAACTAATTTCTTTATCCAAAACTGGGATAGACTTTACCATGGAACAGTTTCTATGAGTAGAGCATTATCTTGGTCTTATAATACTCCTGCTGTGCGTGCCTTTGAAACAGTTGGTTATGAAAGAGCTAAACACTTTGCTGAAAAACTTGATATTCCAGTAACAAAAGATGAACCAACTACTGCAATTGGAGGAAACGTCGATGGCGTATCTACTCTACAAATGGCTGGTGCCTTTGCCTCATTTGGTAATAAAGGATACTTTAATAAACCTTCTACAATAGTTAAAGTCTTTAATGCAACTGGTAAAGAATTACCTAATATAAAAGCAGAACCTATTAAAGCAATGTCTGAGGAAACTGCATACTTAATGACTAACGTACTAAAAGGAGTACTTACTAGTAATGGTCTTGCACCTAATGGAAAAGTTGCTAATTTTGATATGGCAGGAAAATCTGGATCTAGTACCTTCGATGACACCGCATATTACAACTATGGAATTGATGTAGTTAATTCTACAAAAGATAGCTGGATGATAGGTTATACCACTGACTATACTGTTGCAGTTTGGCAAGGAGCTGATGTACTCGATTCAGCTGCTAAAGCTTTATCTTATGATCAAGCAAAAACAACCCAAGTTATAATGGCAAATGTTATGAAGAAAGCTTCAGATAATAAAGTTCCTGCAGCATTTGAAAAACCAGCAGGAATCGAGTCGAAAAATGGAGTTGAATACGCTAAAGAAAGAAATAAAGAAACAGACTATATGTATGCTGGTAGTGATCGTGATGCTGTTTATCAAGCAGCACTTGCACAAAAACAACGTGAAAATCGTTCTGCATTAACATCAGTATTTAATTCATTAACGAACTCTACAACAAATAGAACTAATCAAAATCAAACAACTAGTAGAAATGCTACTAATAACACCACTAATACTAATAGACTTACTAATCAAAATACACGGCGTTAAAATAAAAAAGAATCGCGATGCTTTATTTCGTGATTCTTTTTTATTATATATATTTCATGTACAAACTTTCACAGATTTTAAAATCTAATTCGTCGTCTATATCATAGCTATATATTTTTTCCATTTCATATACTTTAGTTCTATTAGTATAAAATGTCTTATCCCTTAAATATTTATTTTTAGTTGACATCCATATTGCTCCATTAGGATATATGTACTCTGGTTCGTCCTGTCTTCTGTAATTACCTCCATGGCAAGATGGTTTTAAGTATCCTAACTCCTTGTTCATTATTAAACTCTTACTGATTTTTAACTTAGAAAAGGATACTAGATGATTACAATTTTTAAATAACTCAAAAGCTTCTAATATATGATCTACTTTTCTTAGTGGTGATGTCACCTGTAAATTCATAAAAATAAAATTTTCCTTAACATCTTTAAATAGAAATTCCAGAGTTTCGTAAGTTGTAGAAGAATCAAGCGATACTTCTTTTTCTCGTTTAATGTATTTACAGCTTTTACCATATTCTCCTTTACACAAATTAAGATATTCTTCTGAGTCAGATGATATCCATATTTCATCAAATTCTTTACTATCTATTGCTACATCAATCGTATAAAAACATAATGGTCTCCCACAGAATAACTTTATATTTTTATCAACTAAGCCTTTTGAATCTTTTCGTATCAAAATAATTGCAACTTTTTTCAAAGTAATCCTCCTCTCCTTACTATTTTTCTTTTTTATATCATATCATTATAATTTATCTAATACAATAATCTAAATATTAAAAACTATCTTCATCCTCTAAAAAAAGATTGTAATACATCTTTTCGTATTACAATCCTTTAAATCATCTAAAAGTTAAATCCTTCATAGAATATTCTATTTTTCTTTATCCCCTTTTCTTTCAGCATTTTCTCATATGCTATATTCATCACCATTGGTCCTGCAATTATATAATTATACTCTTCACCAATCGGTAAATATTTGTCTAATTGCTCTGTTGTAAATCTTCCATTTTGAGAATATGATTTAAAATTACTTCTCTCATTCCATAACTCGAATTTTTCTTGATATAATAATTTCATATCTTTTTTTACAGTATATAAAAATGTAATATCTCTATCATCAAATTTATCTGCTAATCCAAGTAAAGGAACAACTCCAATTCCTCCACCAATAAGAACAAACTTTTCATTCTTACCTGACTTTTCAATCATTGAACTCAACACACCATATCCTCTAGTTAGATTAACTTTTTCTCCAATCTCTAAATTAGAAAGATTTTTTGTAAAATCACCTACACCTTTAATTGACATCTGAACATAGCCATCTCGCTCTGGTATATTCAATATAGAAAATGGATGTGGCTCCTTCATTCCCTTTACATTAGGGAATGAAATAAATGCAAAATCACCCGCTTCTATTTTTCTTAAAACTGATTTACTAGTAGTAATTGTTAATTCCATAATATTTTCATCTACCTTACTAACATTTTTTAAAAGCCCAATTTGCACATTTAAATACTTATTATATGCATAGTGTCCATAAGCTCCGAATGCAATTACAGTATATAAAATAACTAAAATAATGAATGAAACTATACTTCTTATATATGGAATCAAAAGAACATGTGAGAAAGCTAATAATGCAGCTACTAGATTAAGTCTATGTATCCACATAGATAACTCATGTTTAAAGATTTTTTCTAACATTTGTTTAATTTTCATTAAGATGCTTATTCTTGAAGTTAACCAACCTGCCATAAAAACAAGTGAATATATGATTACCGCCATAAAAATATACATTGCCCATTCACCTGTTAAAGAGATAAGCCCCGATGATTTCAACAATTGATCATGTAAGTACATAAAGATTACAGCAAAAATTGCAGTTACTCCATGGATTATATACATATCCGGTAATCCTATTATTCTATCTAACCATTTTGGTTGGGTTGATAAGAATATTGCTGATAGCATCCATGAATAAGCAAATACCCCTAAATTAATTGCTAGTACTCTACTTCCAAAGACCTCCGGCAAACCATTTCCTAATGTTACTATTAATGGTAACGGTATTGTTAACAATACTATTAACCAAATCATATTAAATATAAATCTATGATCTCTTAACATCCGTTATTTTTCCCTCCTCAAAAACTCTTTTTATACCCTCTTTTGTTAACAAAATCCCTGTTAACAATTTATTTTCTACTATTTCACTCCAAATTTTCTCGTTAGCAACTACTCCTGCAGTAGCCAGTACATCAACATCTGATAGATATGTTCCAACTACCGTGACTTGAACATGATTAATATCATTATCACTTTTAATATGTTGGCCTTTTTTACTAAGCCCCGAAGTTGCCACAGCTCCATTTTTTATACTATACTTAGCAATTATTTTCTCCTTGTCTTCAGGATTCTCTATCCCGATTTCCCAAGAAAAATTACTATCAAGTCTAGTACCAACTTGTATATCTCCGGCACCATTAATAGCTCCTGCTTCTATTATGTTATTATCAATAAGCGGCTTTATATATTTCATAAAGGCATTTTCTATTGCCCAACCCTTCACAAATCCTGTTGGATTATATTTTCCATTAAAAAATGGATCAAATAAACCTTGAGTTTCTTTTTTAGCGATTATAGACCTGCTATAGACTTCTTGATATTCTATATCAAAAAAATCATCTTGTAATTCTTCACCTAAGTCAGTATGCCTACTGACCAAACTTTCTGATAAGAACGGTGAAAATTTCTCTTCCACGTTTTGTAAATATTTATCAATCTCATAAACAATTTGATTCAACGCGTCTATTAAAATTTCATCAAAACTATCCCTAACAAAGGCTATTGTGAACGGCATGTTCATTCTTTTCAATACATAGGTCTTAAACTTAAACATTTTATTTTGCCTTATTTAATGCATCTTGTAAAGAACCTTTAAATCCTTCGAATGTTTCAGATGCTCCAGATACTAATGCAATATCACTACTTTGAGCAACTATTGCTTCCTCAACATACTTTGGAAGTGCTGTTTTATTAATACTTTGTGAAAATTCCTCATTTGGTTGAAGCAAGACATTTACATTGGCTATTTTTCCACCTTGAATGTCTACACTAACTTGGAAATTCCCTACGTTTGTTTTTGTTACTCCCCCTGTGTACGTACCATCTTTATATGTGACATTCTCTTTTCCTAAAGAAGACGTAGTATTAGTACTTGTACTTTTTGTTTTTTTACTTTCTTTTTGTGCTTCTTGTTTTGTATTTTGAGGTGTAGAGTTTGTCGTTAAACTTTGCGTACTAGGCTTTACAAAAGTATAATATCCTGCTGTTAGTGCCGATGCTCCTACAACTCCAATTAATGCTGTTTTTTTTATTTTACTCATATTTTCTCTCCTTTTTCTTTTACTTTTAAGGATAATATATCATATTTTTAATACACAACCTACTATTTTGCATTTCTAGTATTGTATAAAGTTTACTTAAAATCAAATTAATATACCCACTCAAATTATTTTACATAGGAGATTATCATAACAAAAAAATCTTTAGAAATATATGCTACCTCTAAAGATTTTTAATTATTTTTTTGGTCTTGTTTCAGGGAATGTGAATACAAAAATAATATACATTACACTTCCTAATAAATAGAATATTATTGAAGAATTATATCCCATATGATTCAAGACTAGACTCCACGTAAAATTAAATAATGTGTAAATTGCATATCCAAAAGCCCAGAAAATTCCAAACATTATCGTTAATCTTTGAGAATTCATATTTGGTAATTCATATGGAAGATTTAAATATACTGGATATTGTGAATACATGAAAAATCCTGATAAACTAAACATAACATAAGATAACACAACATTAGTAGAAACAAAAGCTAATCCTAATGCCATGAATCCAATCATTAATACTCCATGAGCGATTAAAAAAGGTTTCCTTCTAAAATTTAATTTTCTAGTGATTATTAAACTAAATAAAGTTCCAATTATTCCTCCAAGAGTTACAGTTAATATCATAAACTCTGGTTTAAAACTTGTATTATGGGCATGTTCTGCTACAACTCTAGGAAGCGACACTAACGGCATAACATATAAAAATAAGAAACCACCAAATCCAAGTGAAAATACATAAATAAATTTATCTTTAAATCCATCGGCATAAGTATATTTCTTAACTTCTTCTTCATGCAATGTTTCTTTTGATTCAATCAACAACTTATAAACAAAATAGTTAGGATGTTTCCAAGTAATTGTTGGTTCAAAATCATGAGAAAAAATTAACCAACAGATAAATAGAATTATACTGAAAATACTAAATCCTATCATAGTATAACGCCAGTCATCCACAAAATGTTCTTTAAATAATAAGAATAAGATAGCTACTAATGCAGCTCCAACATTATATGCAGCGGTGATAATTGCACTAGTCATTATTTTCTTATCATTCGGTATAAATTTAGCCACAAATGAGTTTATAAACACAATTATCATTGATCCCCCAAATGCCATAATCATTCTAGAAAATGTATATAACCAATAATTATGAGTAAATATTGCGAAAAATGAAAAACATAAACAAAATAGTGATAAAATCGCAGCTTTCCTTGGATGTAATTTAATTAATATAAAAGCAGCAAGTAAATTAGCTATGATTCTTGCTATAGTTATAGTATAGTTTACAACTTCCGATATTATTGGAGAAACCTTTTCTCCATTAAAATAGTGATCTGTTATTTGTTTTGACAAGTTCGATCCCGCCACCCAGTTAGTAGCAAATACTACATATGCAGTAATTAGGATAGCAAACATAATAATTCCTTGCTTTCGCGTTGGAGAATTTGCTGATAATTCCATCTTCTTACCTCTTCTTTAAAAATTTTAATTGATACAATAACTTACTGTTATAATACTGATTTTTATTTTCAACTATAGTTTAATATAAAAATCATGAAAATGCAAGAAAAATATGATGTTTGCAATGCGTTTTCATGAAAATATTTTTAAAATTAAAAAAGACTAATATCAAAGTATTAATCTTTTTTTCTAAATAAATTTTTTAATGATAACACTGGCTTATTCCTTACTATCTTGTCATTTCCAATGAATTCTCTCATTTCTTTTAAGCATTTTCCAGAATTTTTTACAATAAAATTAAAACTCCCTGCTCTTTTTGTATCAATAAAAAATCCTCTAATATATTTATCTCTAAAAAACATTTGAGCTCTAACTCTATCTATTTCTGTCCATGGTATCTGAATATAATCTTCTAGATTTCTATGATTATAAAATTCAAAAGCCTTATCTCCTACCATAACATCTCCATGCTTATTTCCAATTGAACCAGTAAGGCAATTAGCTTTAGTTGTGTATACCACCTTACTATTCATAGACATTACCATTTCCTCTCACCTCCTATAGATTTTCCATAGTTAATTTTAAAAAGGAAGTTGAGACCATTTTGACTCAACTTCCTAAACTTTATTACATTACACCAGCTACGTGAGCAATTACACCTAAAGCAAATAATCCGAAGATTATCACTACTGGGCTTACTTTACGTTTTAATAACCACATACAAACGAATGTTAATAATA
>NZ_CAUQNQ010000018.1:0-22753 GCF_963519265.1 uncultured Gemella sp.
AGAAAGGTTATTCAAATGAAAGGTAAATTCATAACAGTAGAAGGTTCAGATGGTTCAGGTAAAACGAGCTTTATCAACTTTGCTACAAAGTATTTGAAAGAAAAGGGATATAAAGTTATAACAACACGTGAGCCTGGTGGGACAGAGTTTAGTGAGAAAGTCCGAGAACTACTTTTTGATAGTTCAAATGATATTGATGCTAAAACTGAAAGTTTACTGTTTTGTGCTAGCCGACGTGATCATATTGTAAAAAAAATATTACCACATGTAAATGATGGATATATTGTAATTTGTGATCGATTTGTAGATAGTTCGGTTGCTTACCAATCTTATGGTCGAGGACTTTCTAAACAAGATATTTTAGATATAAATTCATATGCAACAGATAATCTTGAACCGGATTTGACACTATATTTCTGTGTAGATGTTGAAGTTGGACTAGCGCGTACGAAAAACAGAGATGACAATAACCGAATGGATCAAGAAAGTCTAGATTTTTACAAAAATGTTAAACGCGGTTATGATGATCTTTCAAGAGAAAATACTAAACGTATTAAGGTGATTGATGCAAGTGATACTTACGAGAATGTGCAAAAACAAGCACTTGCTATATTGGAAGGATTTTTAAACAATGAACTTTAGTAAAGATACAATTGTAATAAAATCTTTAACAAATACATTAAAAACAGATAAACTATCCCATGCCTATTTAGTAGTAGGTGAGGATAGTTTATATTCTGATGAGTTTATTTTGAGTTTTGTTAAAGCAATTTTTTGTTTAGAAAATAAAGATAAAGAATTTTACAGTTGTGAAAATTGTAAAAATTGCAATAGTATAAATCATGGGAATTATGTTGATTTTTATAAATTATCAAGTGAAACTTCGATAAAGAAAGATGAAATCCAAACATTAAAATCTGATTTGAGCGTTAAATCATTTTATGGTAAAAAGATATACTGGATAAAAGATATAGAAAAAATGACTGAGCAAGCAGCAAACAGTTTACTTAAATTTTTAGAAGAACCTGAAGATGATATTATAGCTATTCTTAGTTGTAAAAATATCAGTGCCATATTACCAACTATTATTTCCCGCTGTCAACAAGTTAAACTAATAGGGCACGGTGAAAATATTGAGATTGAGCAGAATGAAGAGTTAATAAATATTGTTAGAGAATATGTAAAAAGATATATAAGAAAATCTCATCTTGCTAATATTTATCTATTAGAAAAATTAAAAACTAAAGATGAAGTAGTAGAGTTTTTCAAATATTTAAATATGGAAGTTTCTAAGTGCTATAGTGAAGTAACCGTAAGTGATGTTGTTAATCTTAGTAAGGTACAGGAAAAAATACTTCAAGCACTAGCAGACTTGAATGGGAATGTTAATGCAACATTAGTGCTGGAAAAATTTGTCTTTACGGTTTTATTGGATAATAATAATTTAGAATTTTTAACGAGAGGTTAGTATGGAAGATAATTTAAGAGTTGATATAGTTTCTAAAAATTTTAAAATATTACAAAAAGTAGATCATTATAGTATGTCAACGGACTCTTTTTTACTACCATATTTTACCAATGTGCCGAGAAGTTTTAAAAAGAATATTATAGAACTTTGTAGTGGGAACGGTGGTATCTCGATAATTCTTAGAGAGAAGTCCGATGCAAAGATAGAAATGTTAGAAATTCAAGAAGATTTAGTTGAACTGAGTAAAAAAAGTTTAGAGTTAAATGAAATTACTAATGTAGCTGTACGAAGTGGTGATATAAAAAATGTAAAAGAATATTATAAACCATCAACATTTGATTACGTAATTTGTAATCCACCATATTTCCCTGTTGAGAATATGCCGAATCAACGTGAAAAGTTTAATCACAATATTTCACGTCATGAATTACTATGTAACCTTAGTGATGTAGTGCAGGCGATTAGATATTTAGTTAAACAAAATGGAAAGTTTGCACTGGTTCATAGAACTTATAGAATAAGTGATATTATCTCTGAATGTGAGAAAAATGGTTTAGCAATTAAGCGAATAAGATTTGTATATAGTAAACCTTCAAGTGAAAATAGTAAAATAGTATTAATTGAGGGTAGTATCTCTAAGGTTAGTGATATTAAAGTAGAACAACCGTTCTATATTTATAATGAAGATGGCAGTTATACAGATGAGATGAAGAAAGTGTACGGAATTTATGAGTAGTTTTATGTATATAGTTGAGTGTTGTGACAAAACTTGGTATACTGGATATACAACAGATATTGTTAGAAGGATAAAAACTCATAATGCCAAAAAAGGTGCAAAATACACAAGGGTGAGGGTACCTGTAAAACTTATATATTTTGAAGAATTTGAAACAAAAAGTGAAGCTACAAGTGCAGAAAGTTTATTCAAAAAACGTACTCGTAGAAGCAAAGAAGAGTATATTTTACTTAATTTGGATACAGAAAAAAGGAAAAAAATAAAAGAATTTAATATGAAAATAAAGGAAAAATAACTATGTTATATTTAGTGGGAACACCAATAGGCAATTTGGAAGATATTACATTAAGAGCTCTTAGAGTGCTAAAAGAAGCGGATATAATAGCTTGTGAAGACACGAGAAATACTCAGAAGTTATTGAATCATTATGAGGTGAAGGGTAAAAAACTACTTAGTTATCATGAGCATAATGAAGATAAAATGAGTGATAAAATAATAGAATACTTAGAAGAAGGATTAGATATAGCATTGGTAACTGATGCAGGAATGCCATGTATTTCAGATCCAGGATATGTACTTGTAGAGAAGGTAAAGCGTGCAGGACTAGATGTTGTTGCTTTACCAGGTGCTAATGCTGGACTTACAGCATTGGTAGCTAGTGGGATAGAATCTTATAATTATACTTTTTATGGATTTTTACCGAGAAAAAGTAAAGAACTTAAGCAAAAGTTAGAAATTATTTTAAGCTCAAAGACAACGGGTATTTTGTATGAAAGTCCACATAGGGTAAAAAATTTAGTAGAAGAGATTGCTAAGATTGCATCAACAAGAAAAATTGCAGTAGCGAGAGAACTTACGAAGATGTTTGAACAAATAGAAACATACGAAGCAAGTGTGATATTAGAAATGTTAGGTGGAGAGATTAAGGAAAAAGGGGAATTTGTTGTTATTATTTCTCCATCAAAAGATGAAGAACATACAGACCTTAATCTTGATGATATTGTAGAAATAATATACGAAAAAGTTCAAAGTGGTGAAAAAAAATCAGAAGCTATTAAAAATACTGCTAAAGAACATGGCATAAATAAAAAAGAGGTTTATAGTTTGTATCATGAAAAATATGATTAGTTTCATAGCTATAAATATATTAATAGTGGTGTTTCTAATTGCCGCAATACATATGAAAATATTTTTCCTACCATTAACATTTTTTGTATTCCTAAATATATATATGATTTATAGAAGAAGTTCAGAGTTGGATAAAAATGAACAGAAGAAAAAAATTATGTTGCATAATGTAAAGAACTCTTTAGGAGTGATACTCGGTTACACAGAAGCGCATAATGATGAATTAATTACTAAAGAAGAACTAGATGAAAGAATTAATGAGGAAATTCAAGAGATAGTTTCAATGATAAAAGACGAGATTTATAAATAGATCTCGTCTTTTTGTATTGATTGATAAAAATAGGGGTGATTCGACAAAATAGATTTCCCGGAAACTTTGATTTTTGAGGCATTTCTACCAGTATATTATTCAATGGAGTTATTAATAATTCTTTGATTTTCTCTAGATTTTTTTCTGCGTTTTTTCCAAGTGTTAGCAGAGAAGAATACTATTAGTGGCATTAATTCCAAACGTCCTAGTAACATTGATACAGATAAAACCATTTTTGTAAAGTACGGTATTTCTGAGAAGTTACTCATAGGACCGTAGTGATTGAATGCTGGTCCAGCATTACTGATTGATGTCACCGTTAAAGAAATAGCATCTTCAAAGTCATTAATTTGGAATGTTATCAGGAATAAAATAATAACATAGACAAATCCGAATAATAGAAGATAGTTAGACAATGGAGTAGTATCTTTAACTACTTTACCATCTATCTTGAACATTGTTATTTTTCGTGGATTTAGTGCTTTACTTATACTTTGTTTAGCATTTTTAACGAAGAAAATTAGACGTGGAATTTTAATTCCTCCGGCAGTACCACCAGTACAACCACCAACAATCATAAGAATTAGTATTATCATTTTAGAAAATACAGGCCAAATATTAAAATCGTTGTAAGTGAATCCAGTAGTCGAAACAACTGACGAAACGGTAAAGAATACATCCAGCAAACTATGATTAGGAGTATCGTAAGAACGATAAATATCTAAAAACATAATTATAGAAAGGATAGATATCATACCGAAAAACCATTGTAACTCTTCGCTTTTTAGTATTTTAAAGTATCTCTTAAAAATTACAAAATATATTAAGCTAAGATTCATAGAAAAAATCAGCATAAAAATAGCTATAACTACAGTAATGTATGTACTATTATAATATGCTATTCCGGCATTTTTCACAGCGAATCCTCCAGTTCCAGCTGTAGAGAAGGCTAGATTTATACTATCAAAAACTCCGATTCCACCTAGTAATAATAAAAAGAATAAAATTACTGTAAGAGCAATATATATCCCGTATAGGTAGATTGCAGTCTGCTTCATTGAAGATACTACTTTACCGAAGTATGGACCAGGGACTTCAGCTTTTGCTATATGAATAGTATGAGGTGAACGTGGGAGAATTGCTAATGCAAACACGATAACTCCCATACCGCCGATGAAATGTGTAAAACTACGCCAAAATAACAAACTCTTTTCTATTGATTCTACATCTTGTAATATAGTTGATCCTGTCGTAGTGAATCCACTAACTGTCTCAAAGAAACTATCTATATAATGTGGAATTTCGCCAGATAAATAAAATGGAAGAGCTCCAAGTATAGAAAAGATAATCCATGTTAGAGTTACAATTACATATCCTTCTCTCTTATAAAAATCACGTTCAGTAACATCTTTTGTTAAAAAGTGTAGTGCTAAAGATAGAGTAAAGCATATCAAAATAGTGATAATAAAAGAATTGATAATATGTCTAGGTTCATGATAAATAAGTGATACAATAGTAGGTAAAATTAGTAATGCTGCTAGAAGCATAATCATCTTACCAACAACGTGAAAGACCATTTTAAAATTCATAGATTACCTCCTTGCAAGAATATCATCGATATGTTCAAGTTTATGTTCATAACTTACTACAACGACATTGTCATTTACTTTTATCTCATCGTCACCATTAGGGAAGATTTGTTTATTATTACGTATGATAAAAGCGATAAGCATATTGTTGTTAATATCGAGATCTTTAAGTTTAGTTCCGATAACTTTGGCATTTTCACTTGTTATTTTAAATTCAATAACTTCAGCTTTATTATTAGCTATGCGATAATAGCTCTCTATATCTGAAGTCGTTCTACCTTGTAATGATTTAGTGTATTTTTTAATTATATTTCCTACGATTTCTTTAGGTGTAATGTATGAATATTGACCGATATCTTCTGCTATTTGTTTTAGTGAAGCACGATTTACTTTTGCTACAGTTTTTTTTATACCTAGTTTATGTGCGTATAGATTAATTATAATATTCTCCTCATCAAGTCCTGTAAGAGAAATACAACTATCAAATGTTTGGATACCTTCTTCGATTAGTGTATCTCTGTCACTTCCATCTGCCCAAATAACATCTATTTCAGGGAAGGTTTCGCTTAATGATATGGCTTTTTCCTTATTAATTTCTATAATTTTAGTATAAAACGATGCTTTTTGTAGAAATTCTACGAGATAATAAGCTATTTTACCAGCACCAATAATTAAGGAAGAAGTCACTTTTTTCTCTAAGTTATTCTTATTACCTAAAAGTTTGTAGAAGTTTTTTAGGTTTTTATTAGAGGCGGTGATATGGACTTTATCGCCGACTTCAAAGACGTAATTACCACGAGGAACAAAGACTTCTCCTTGTCTTTCAACAAGGCATACTAAAGAAGGAAAATCAATAGTTTTTTTGCTTTCGATAAGAGAGACTCCGTTAAGAACGCTGTTTTCGCTTATTACTACCTCTAAAATATTAAACTGATTATTTGAAAAACTTTCTACTTTTGTAGCTGTAGGGTATTTCAGCATATAGAAAATTTGTTTTGCTGCTTCGTACTCGGGATTAACCATAAGATCAATTCCTAGAGATTGTTTTAAAAATTCTTTTGTTTTAGAATATTCTGGATTACGTATCCTTGCGATTGTGTATTTTGCTCCCATTTGTTTAGCGGCTATGCAAGAAATCATGTTTATTTCATCACTCGTAGAAACGGAGATAAACATATCTGTATTAGGTGCATCAGCTTCTAAAAGGATTTCCGAGTTTGCACCGTTACCGATTAAGCCGTTAATGTCATATGTTTCAACGAGTTTTTCCACACGTAGTTCATTTGTATCGATAATTGTTACTTCATCAAATGTGTTAGAAAAATCAGCGCAAAGAAGTTCGCCGACTTTACCACCACCGACTATAATTACTTTCACTTTAATACTCCTTTTTTAAATGATATTCTTATTATAACCTAAAATATGATAAAATGCTATAAGCTTATAATTTTGTAGTAAGTTAGTAAAAGTAATGGGTAAGATAATTGGGAATGATTCAAAAATTGTGATTGCGAGAAACAAGATTTTGTCGAGTCACTGCTCACAGTAGTTTATTAGATATCTAAAAAGCTTTTATAGAGCGAATTTAGATATTAACAAACCACTGGATCTATGAGGTTTCAAATAATTTTTTTAAAAAAATTTAGGATTTTGGGGTACCCTTATAATAATTATATAAATTTATTGTTTAGATACAATTATTCTTTTGGTAGTTCGATTAGGAAGATGAGATTGGCAGAGTAGAATTATCGATATAAGTAGGTTCATTATTAAGTTGTAATTTATAGAATTAATAAGAGGTGAAAATATTAAAATATTATAGAATAGTACTATTTATATTTGGTGTAGTTCTACAAATTTTTAATTATACTATATTAAAATAATTTAGTTTATGTTATAATTAATGTTGGGAAATAATCTTCTCATTAAATTTCAATGGTTAGTAAAAAAGGAGGAGCACAAGGTGGCGAAAATATCTAAACAGGATATCGACTATATTTTTGATAATATTGATATAGTTAGTCTCGTTAGTGAATACGTAAAATTAGAAAAACGCGGACAAAATTACTTAGGATTATGTCCATTTCATAATGAGAAGACACCATCTTTTACGGTCTCACCTGAGAAAAAAATAGCCCATTGTTTCGGATGTGGTAAAGGTGGAAATATATTTCAATTTGTATCGCTAATAGAAAATATTACATATAATCAAGCAATCGTAAAGCTAGGAACAAGGTTAGGACTGGATATAGAGTCAAATAATAATAAAGAAGAGAGTTACGATTTAAATAATGAACTTGATATAATGTACTATGGACACAGGCTTTTAGCAGATTATTTTAATTATATCCTTCTAAATACAAAAGAAGCAGAAGATGCGCTTAATTATTTATTAGATAGGGGATTGAGTGTAGATGTTATTAAGCATTTCAATATTGGATATGCGCCCCGTGAAAACAATATTGCTTTAAACTTTTTTAACTCGAACAAAATCAATTTAGATTTAATGGTTGAAGCGGGACTATTAGGAAAAAATGATAATGAAGATTACTATGATGTCTTTAAAGATAGAATAATGTTTCCTATAAAAAATAATCAGAATCAAGTTGTAGCATTTTCTGGAAGAACTATGTCTACGGATAAGAGTGTTCCAAAATACTACAATACGCACGAAACGAAAATTTTTGAAAAAAGAAAAGTTTTATATAATTTTTCAGACGCACGCTCATTTATAGCTAAAGAAAATGAAGTGATATTATGCGAAGGGTATATGGACGTTATTAAAGCTCATCAAAATGGCATAAAAAATGCTGTAGCATTAATGGGGACAAATATAGATAATAATAAATTAAAAGAAATTTTATCACTTGTAAAAAAAATAACTCTTAGTTTAGATAATGATGAAGCGGGTTCTAAAGCACAAATAGAAATTGGAAATAGAATTATCGAGACAACGGATAATGTTTATAAGTTAAAATTTTCTGGTGCTAAAGATTTGGATGAATTTTTAACTGAAAAAAATTCTAAAAATCCTGATTTTGATGTTGAAAATTATTTAAGAAATAATAAAGAGCACTTTATTAATTATAAAATTGAATATTGTAAAAATGATTCAAAAACTAATATTGAACAACGTATTAAATATAAAAATGAACTACTTGTTAATATTGCTTATGTAGAAGATGAATCACTGAAATACATGTTACTTACCAATTTGGCAGAGGAGTTCGGAATCGAGCGACAAGTTCTTCTTAAAGAATTAGGTAAAGTAAATGTGAAAAGAAAAAGAGCGGCAGAAGAATGGATAGCGCCAGCCAATCCAGAGCTGTTGTTTAGAACGACTAATTATGACAAAAAGATGTGTAGATTATTTAAATACTTTTTTGTCGATAGGGCGTTATTTGTTGAAAAATATAATGATTTAGAGAAGTGTCAATTCCCTCAAGAAGTTTTTGTGAATCTGATGGATTATTTGGTAATTTATTATAATAATAATTTGGAATTCCATATTCATAAATTTATACACAGTATTGAGGATGAAGAAGTAGTAAGGCTTGCAACATATATAGATGAAACAGATTTTTTAATTGAGGAGAATCCAATATCAGATGTTGTTGGTGATTATATACGATATTTCTCAAATAAACAAGTGACATTAAAAGAAATTAAAGATAGGCTAAGAATCGCTATTCAAGAGATGGATATTGAAGCTCAAAAAGAATTGTTGTTGCAAGTTAAAAATTATAAGAAGTAGAAGGAGAAGAACATGGTTAAGAAAGCAAAAGATTTTGAAACGATTAAAAACGAATTGTTAGAAAAAGGTAAAAAACAAGGGGAGTTAACTCAAGAAGAAATAGTTGAATCATTGTCGAAATTAGATGTTTCTTCAGAGACTATGGATGATTTCTATGAAGAGTTAAATAATGAGGATATTATCTTGATTAATGCCAATCATGAAGAAGAAGAGGAAGAAGAGCTTGATCTTGAAGATTTATCAGTTCCAGCAGGAATCAGAACTAATGATCCTGTAAGAATGTACTTAAAAGAAATCGGGAAAGTTCCTCTATTATCAAAAGAAAAAGAATTAGAACTTTCTAAAATTATCGAAACAGGAACAGAAGAAGAAAAAGAACAGGCTAAAAAAGATTTAGCTGAAGCCAATTTGCGTCTTGTAGTAAGTATTGCAAAACGTTATGTAGGACGAGGAATGTTATTCTTAGACTTAATCCAAGAGGGTAACATGGGGTTAATCAAAGCTGTAGAAAAATTTGACTACTCAAAAGGTTTCAAATTCTCTACATATGCAACTTGGTGGATTCGTCAAGCAATCACTCGTGCTATTGCAGACCAAGCTAGAACTATCCGTATCCCAGTTCACATGGTTGAGACTATTAACCGTCTAATTCGTATTCAAAGACAATTACTTCAAGATTTAGGTCGTGAACCAAAACCTGAAGAAATTGCCAAGAAAATGAATATGACTCCAGAAAAGGTACGTGAGATTTTAAAAATAGCTCAAGAGCCAGTTTCGTTAGAAACACCAATAGGTGAAGAGGATGATTCACATTTAGGAGATTTTATCGAAGATAAAGAAGCCCAATCTCCAGTAGAGCACGCTGCAAATGAATTACTAAAAGAACAACTAGAAGAGATACTAGAAACACTAACTGATCGTGAAGAAAATGTTCTAAAATTACGTTTCGGTCTAAAAGATGGTAAGACTCATACTCTAGAAGAAGTAGGTAGTGCGTTTGGGGTAACTCGTGAACGTATTCGTCAAATTGAAGCAAAAGCTATCAGAAAATTAAAACACCCATCGAAGTTGAATAAACTAAAAGGCTTTATGGAGTAGGTTTAACAGGTGTTGATATAACAAGGATATGACGACTAGAGATTTCTCTAGTGGGCAAAAAGTGGGCAAGAAAAAATATTCTTATAAAATATAAGAAAAAATAAGGTTAAAAAGTTAACACAGCTCATATGATAACATATAGACGAAGTGGTTTATTGATATCTAAATTTGCTTTATAAAAGCTTTTTAGATGTCTAATAAGCTGTGAGGGGGGTGACTCGACAAAATCGATTTCTTCGAAATCGAGATTTTGTCGAGTCACGCTTTTTTTAGTAGTGGATAAATATATCACCGTGTGCATTTGCTGGTTTAAATAGTGTTATGATAAATGTGAAGAAAGCTATGATTGATGGAATGAAAGTCCAACAAAATAGCAGGCATAGTATTCCTTTGAAGTTTTTTCCTACATAAAAGTATTGAATACCGAAATGTCCTAAAAATAAAGTGATTAATAAGAATACCACTTTATTAACATATCTCCCAGGAATATATCCGCGATTATTAGTAGGATCATAATAATATTTAGTCATTGATAGACCTCCATTTTGATTGACCCAAAAGTCCTAAATTTTAACAAAGTGTATATGATAACTCCTAGACGCAGTGGTTTATTGATATCTAAATTCGCTTTATAAAAGCTTTTTAGATATCTAATAAACTGTGCGGGGATGACTCGACAAAATCGATTTCTCCGAAATCACGATTTTTAAGTCACTCCCATAAAATATTATAGTATTCAACAGGGGGGATTAACGTGGAAAATATTTGTAAGTAGGTTAATCATCTGTGAATTTTTAATATTTTAGACAAATAAAAAATACCTAGCATTATAAATAAACTAGGTACTTTAAAAATTATCGTTTTGTTTTAAGGTTTTCTTTCCAATCTTGAAGACCATTTTTTAGCATATAAACGTTTGTATAACCATTCTTTTTAAGAGTTAAAGCAGCACGTGGAGCTAAAGTCCCGTTTTTATCGCAAAGATAAATAGGTTGGTCTTTTCTTAAAGATGTATATAAGAAATTGAATTGAGAAGAAGGCATGTTACGTGCCCCGTTAATGTGAGCATATTTGAAATCTTCTTTTTCTCTAACGTCGATTAATTGAACTTTTCTAAGATTTTTTCTGAATTCTTCATAAGGAAGTTTTGTAACAGCACCTTTTAATCTGAAGTAATTAAATAGCCCAACTGCTCCTAAAACAACCACTAAAACTATTGTTGATAGTAAAAATGATGACATAATGAACTCCTTTTTATTATAATATTTGTAAGTGAATTATATCATAATTTGAAAATTTGTTCAACATTGATTATAATTAGTATGAATGCTAAAAATATAAAATAAATAATTGGAGACAAAATGATAACATCGGTTGGAAATAAAAAAATAAAAGATATTCAAAAACTAAAAGAGAATAAAAATATAAAAAAACTAGGTAAGTATTTAGTTGAAGGTAAACATCTAGTTGAAGAAGCATTAGAAGCTAATGTGGTGGAAGAAATTATCGTTTCAGAGAGTTTTGAAGATTATAATATAGTAGATACTTTTGATGGTGATTTAATAAAAGTTGCTGATAGTATTATGAAAAGTATATCTGGTACAATTACTACACAAGGTATTATAGCTGTTTGTAGTATTAATAAAAAAGAATTAGATATTAATAAATACAGTAAGGTTCTTATTTTGGATAAGATTCAAGATCCAGGGAACTTAGGAACAATTATAAGAACGGCAGATGCATTTGATTTTGATTGTATTATTCTCGGTAAAGGAACTACAAGTTTATATGGGCAAAAGGTTATTCGAAGTACACAGGGGAGTAATTTTCATATAGATTGTTTTGATAATATAGATTTGTCTGAATTAATTGATGAAATGCAGAATTTCAATATTTTTGCAACTAGTTTAAAAGCGGATAAATATATAGAACAGCTAGACAATATTACAGGAAAAGTTGCGGTTGTTTTTGGTAATGAAGGTGCAGGAGTAAGTGAAGAAATTTTGTTAAAAGTAAATAATTTACTTAAAATTTCAATGCCAGGTCGAGCGGAGAGCTTAAACGTTTCTATCGCTGCTGGGATTGTAATGCACTATATTTCTATTAATTTAAAATAATAAATTTACTATTTATAATAAGTGTGGTATTATTGTAATTGTGAAAATAATGAGAGAGGTGAAATCTAATGTTAAAAACTATAGCAGTAGATAAAAAAGGAAATATCCTAACTGATGTTGATTTAGAAAGACTTAAAGAGCAGGATATAGCATGGTTCTGGGTCGATTTTGATACTCCTACGCGTAGTGAAATCAACTTGTTAACGACATTCTTTAAGTTCCACGAACTTTTAATTGAAGACTGTTTAACACTTTTACAAAGACCAAAAATTGAAATTACAAGACAACAAATATTCTTAGTATCACATGTATTAAAAAATATAGATGATGACTATGAAACTCTAAATATGTTTGTCGGAAAAAATTATATTGTAACGTTTCACCTCTCACATATACGTTACGTAAACAAAATTATACCAAAAATATTGCAACGTGGTGCAGAATATTCACCTTTACATGTTATGCACATGCTTGTATCAGAAATAGTAGAGGGATATATCCCTATAATTTCAAAAATCGAAAATCGTCTTGATGAAATTGAGGAAACAGATTCATATACTTCTGGAAGTAAAATTATGGATGAGGTATTTGATCTTCGAAGTGATTTGTTAAAACTTCGTCGTGGATTACTACCAATGCGTGAGCTTATTCATAGATTTTTAGTTTCACGTCGTGTAGAGATGACAGATAACGATAGAAAATATTTCCACGATATTTATGATGATCTTGTTCAACAGACAGAGATAATTGAAGCAAACCGTGAGTTAGCCAGTGATATTCGTGAAAACTTTATGACATACAACTCACTTAAATCTAATAATATTATGATGACCCTGACTGTTATATCTACGATTTTCTTACCATTAACCTTCATAGTAGGATGGTACGGTATGAACTTCAAATATATGCCAGAATTAGAATGGCAATATGGTTACTATATTGTTGTGGCGATTATGCTTGGTATCGCGTTTGGTATGTTGTGGTTCTTCAAGAAAAAAGGTTGGCTTGATATGTTTAAATAGTATTATCAAGTAGGTTGAAATAATGAATATTTTTAAATTAATGATTTTATTTTTTATGATATTACTTGCGAATTTTTCAATGATACGAATAGATTTTGGGAAATTCTTCAAGAAAAATAGTACAAGAGAAATTAAAGTTTTTGTGATATTAATCTCTTTTGCACTAGGATATTTAGGATATATGACAATTATTACAATTTATGAATTATCGTTAAATTTTGTAAAATAATTTAATAGAAAGGGAATTGTATGAATAAAGAATTAGAAAAAAATAAAAAAGAATCAAGATTAGAAAAGTCCCGCGAAGATAAATTGCTAGCTTTTATAGGTGGTAAGTTTATAATTTACATACTATTAATAGTTATTTTGCTGGGAATAGCTATATATCTTTATACTGAAATATCGTATATATTTACACCGATAAATACGATAGTTTCAAGTATAATCACTCCTATAATAGTTGCGTATGTATTTTACTACATGTTGAATCCGTTGGTGAATTTCTTTGAAAAGAAAATGTCAAGGTTTATAGGTAGTTTGCTTGCGATATTCGTCGGAATAATTACTATTCTAATTGTAATTATCGGAGTAGTTCCTATTATTGTAGAACAAACACAGAATTTAATTACTTCGTTGCCAAGATATATAGAAATAGTTAAAGGGTACTTAGAAATGTATTCTGATAATGCATATGTACAGGTGGTTGTGGAATATGTAAATAATAATCTTAATGTTTCTAAGATAAGTGAAAGATTAGTAAGTATAGCTACATCTGTTGCTCAAGGAGTAGTATCCTCTATTTCTTCTACTGCTTCAGTTTTAGTTACTATGCCTTTTGTGTTATTCTTTTTATTAAAGGATGCATCGCATTTTAATAAATTTGTGATTAGTTTATTGCCGAAAAAACTTGAACAACCTGTAGCTGAAACAATTGATGAAATTGATGAAAAAGTCGGTTCATATATCCAAGGGCAAATGTTAGTTTCTCTTTGTATCGGGGTTATGTTATTTTTTGGCTATAATATAATAGGATTACATTATTCCTTTTCATTAGCTACTATAGCGGCTTTTTTAAGTATTGTGCCTTATCTTGGACCAGTTATCGCTATAACACCAGCTATGTTGGTTGCGGCTTCAACAAGTTGGGTAATGATAGTTAAAATGCTTGTAGTATGGGGAATTGTGCAGTTCTTAGAAGGAAATATCATTTCTCCAAATATTATGGGAAGAAGCATGAATATGCATCCACTTACTGTAATCTTTGTGATTCTTATTGGAGTTAATATTTCGGGAGTAGTTGGTGCTATTTTAGGGATACCAGTATACTCGATTTTAAAAGTGTTAGTAGGTAAATTATTACTTTCAATTAAAGATAGATATAACAAATTCTATGGTTAATAAATAAGAAAGTGCTGACTCAAAAGACTCAAATTTTATTGGAAAAGTTTATTAAGAACTCATATGCACTGTAGGTTTATTGATATCTAAATTCGTTTCGTGAAAGCTTTTCAGATATCGAATAAATTTTGCGGGAGTGATTCAACAAAATTGATTTCTTCAAAATCATAATTTTTGAATCACTCCCTTTTTCTTTTTGAATGTAAAAATTAAAATTCGAAACTGAATTTTTTTCTGCTACGAATTTATTACATAACCGAAACTTAGTTGATAAGTTTTTATTAGTACTACAAAATAAAGTGTGGAGAGAAATAATATTCTTAAAAAGTGAGTTCGAAATATTTAATTTAATCTTTTTTTACAAGTGTTTTTAAGTTTATTACTTTATAAATTATGACTTCCATGCTATAATAATATAGTTAAATATAAGTAAGTTGAGGTTTGAGAATATGAGTATGATGAAAAAATTCAATAATCTTTTCGTAGGCGAAGAAGATTTTGAGGATGAAGTAGTAGAAAAAGAACAAGTAAGACAAGAACAACCGAAGCCAAAAGCGGTGAAAAAGGAGACTTCAGTGGCAAGTAAACAAAATGTACAAAGTCAATCAACAGGAAGAACTAATAACGTGATATTAACAGAACCGTTAGTATTTGCAGACAGTAAAGATATTGTAGATGATATTAAACGTAATAAAGTGGTGATTATAAACTTAAGTAAATTGGATATTGAAACATCTGACAGATTATTAGATTTTATATCTGGGGGAATTTATGCTTTAGGTGCTCGATTGAAAACTATCGGAGAAGATATATATCTTTGTGTACCAAATGGTGTTGAAGTTTCAGGAGACTTTTACGAAGGAGAGTATTAATTTTGCTTAATATAACAGAATATTTTTGGGTATATAAATTTGTGAAATATTTATTTAATTTTTACGAATATAGTTTGTTAGCGTATATTTTAACTTCTTGGGTACCGCAGATTAAAAATAATATTATTGTAGAATTTTTAGAAGCAATTTGTGAACCGTATCTAAAAGTCTTTAGAAAGATAATTCCACCTTTGGGAATGTTGGATATCTCGCCAGTTGCAGCCCTTGTTGTTTTGAGTGTTATAGAAAATTTAATAATAACATTATTGTTTAAATCATAGTAGTGCCATGAATAAATTAAATTTTTTACAACAGGTATCTGCTGAGCAAAGAGAAGTAGCTGAAAAATTATTGCAAAGTATTAGTTTTGTAGAAAATCGTAATACTGTTACAAAGTTTTTAACAAATTTTGAACAAGTAGTTTTGGGACAAATAGTAGCCTATAACTATAGTGATTTTAAAGTTGAGTATTTCGGTGGTTTTAGCGATGCAGAGAGAAAAAAAGCTAAGATTATTTCTAATGAATACTACGATATGAACTATGATATTGTTTGTTTAAAGGCAAAATTCAATAATAAATTTAACAAAGTAGAACATAGAAATATCTTAGGGGCAATCCATAATCTGGGGATTAATTTCAATAGATTTGGAGATATTATTGTCCTAGAAGATGTGGTTTATATTTTTGTAGATGAAGAAATTGCTGATTTTATAGCTATGGAATTTACAAAAGCAGGAAGAGTAAATCTAAAGTTTGATAGAGTGGATTTGACTAATGTTCAAATTGAAAAAAAATATGAAGATTTTGAGATAGTGAGTTCATCTTTCAGATTAGATTCTATTGTGGCTAAAATTACTAATAAATCACGTAGCAAAATTAAAGAATTTCTAGAACAAGATTTCATAAAGTTAAATCATGTTGTTTATAGGAATGGAGAGAAAATTTGCAATACAGATGATATTATTTCAATTAGAAAATACGGAAGATTTGTAGTAAAAAACTTTAAACAAAATAAAAAAAGTTTAAAATATAGAATAACAATTTCAAAATTAGTATAAAGATGGGGATGCCTTAAAAGTCCGAACATTTAATAAAGTTCATATGATAACTCATAGATGCAGTGGTTTATTGATATCTAAATTCGCTTTATAAAAGCTTTTAGATATCTAATAAACTATGTGGGGTGACTCGACAAAATCTTGATTCTTCAAAATCATGATTTATGAGTCACTCCCATTTTTTTATTGCTAATTTATGAGCGTTTTCATTTTGTTTAAGGAAATAATGTGATATACTTTGTTGTATAAAACAAAATATATACAAATATGAGGTAAATAAAATGAAAAAAATATTATTAACTATTTTTTCTTTTTTATTGGTATTTTCTTTAATTGGATGTTCTCAAAAAAGTACAACAAAAGAAGAAAAAGTTTTAAAACTTGGAGTAGTTCCAAGTAGTAATAGTGAAAAATTAGTAGATGATCTAACTCCATTTGCTAAAGCACTGGGTGACAAATTAGGAATGAAGGTAGAAGTCTTTACAGCGAGTAGCTATATAGGGGTTATTGAAGGAATAGGTAGTGGAAGTGTAGACTTTGGTCTAGTTCCTCCTTTTTCAGCAGTTCTTTCTAATAAGCAAAGTAACACAAAAAATCTTCTTGTGGGAAGAAGTACTAGTGGTAAACCAGGTTACTTTGCAGAAGTTTTTGTTAGAAAAGATTCTAATATAAAAAGCATAGCTGATTTAAAAGGTAAGAAAATAGCCTTTGTCGATCCATCTTCAGCTTCTGGTTATATTTATGCGGGAGCTATGGTGAAAGAAGCTGGTATTGATTTAGAAAAAGATATCCAGTATCAATTTAGTGGCGGACACGATAAAAGTTTACAATTATTACTAAATAAAGATGTTGATGCTGTGGCAAGTTATGAAAATGTGATTAGAAAATATACTAAAGAATTTCCAACTTTAAAAGAGGATATTCACCCAATCGCTAAAAGTGAATTAATCCCAGGGGTAACAGTAGTTGCATCAAATAATCTTGATGAAGAAACTCAGAAAAAAGTTAAGCAAGCCTTATTAGAAATTCAAAATGATAAAGAAACTATACAAATATTAACAAATTTATTTAGTATTACAGGTTTTGAAGAACCAAATAATGACGCATATAAAGCTATAGAAAAAATCTCTGAAAAAATGAATATAGACTTAAATAAAGTTAAGTAATAAGGATAACTAGAAAATAAGTTTAATTATTTTTAACAAAAACAATACTTTCATGGGGCTCTTAAACACTGATATATCATTGTTTAAGAGCTCTTTATCAAATGGAGATAAAAAAACAGAAAAAAAGTTATACAAAAGTATTGACATTATGTTAATACTTTTGTATAATAAATATTGTTCGTTAGGAACACAAATATTTATCCACAGTAGCTCAGTTGGTAGTAGCATCTGACTGTTAATCAGAGGGTCGCAGGTTCGAGTCCTGCCTGTGGAGTTGGAGTAGTACTCAAGAGGCTGAAGAGGCGCCCCTGCTAAGGGTGTAGGTCGGGAAACCGGCGCGAGGGTTCAAATCCCTCCTGCTCCGTTTTTTTTATTGGCCCGTTGGTCAAGTGGTTAAGACACCGCCCTTTCACGGCGGTAACACGGGTTCGAATCCCGTACGGGTCACCATTTGAATTAATATATTGAGAATAAGAGTTAGGTCCCGTGGTGTAGCGGTTATCACGCCTGCCTGTCACGCAGGAGATCGCGGGTTCGATTCCCGTCGGGACCGCCATTTTTTTATGTAAAAATTAAATAATGCCTCGATAGCTCAGTTGGTAGAGCAATGGATTGAAGCTCCATGTGTCGGCAGTTCGACTCTGTCTCAAGGCATTTTTTTATTTTATCTTAATATTTTGGCGGCTGTGGCGAAGTGGTTAACGCATCGGATTGTGGTTCCGACATTCGGGGGTTCGATTCCCCTCAGCCGCCCCATTTTTAGAATTTGAGCGAAGAAGTAGTGTAAGTACACATTGCTTCTTTTTTATTTTTTAGAATTTGATTACTTTTGTAAGCAAAAAATTAGCAAATTTATTAAAAGAAGAGTAAAATAATATCTATAAAAATATTAGGAGATAAAAACATGGAAAAAACATTTGAAGAATACTTAGAGAATTTTAAAGTTATAGATTCAAAAACTGCTTTTGAGAAAATTGAATCAAGAGAAAAATTTGTATTATTTATCGGGAGATCATCATGTCCATTTTGCAGAAAATTTATGCCAAAATTAAGTGAAGCGGTAGTTTCTAATAAAGTGGAAGCATTCTTTATCGACTCACAAGATTTTTCTGATGCTTCAGGAATTGAATCACTACGCGAAAAATACTCAGTAAGAACTGTTCCAGGTTTATTAGTAGCAGAAGCTGGCGAAGTTAAAGTAGTATGTGATTCTAGCTTATCTGTTGAAGAAATTACATCATTTATTAAATAATGTTTCTACTCGTCTATTTTATGTAGGCGAGTTTTTGTTTTATCTTAATGTGGAAATATTAAGTTAAGTACTAATACGATTAAATATTAAATAAAATGTAATATTAAAATACTGAAAAAAACTATTTTAAGTGATATAATAGTAATTATAAAATTTTACTAACTACACAGTTTGGTCTATTTTATAATTCATTATAAAATTAATGAGGTGATGAAGTGAAAAGCGAAAAGTTAGAAGTGAAAAATCTAATTTTTAATTATGGTGTGAAAAATATATTAAATGATATATCATTTGAAGTTCCTAAGGGGGATTTTGTCGCGATTGTTGGGAAGAGTGGAGCGGGGAAATCGACCTTACTGCGTTGTTTGAACTTGTTGAATAGACCTAAGTCTGGTGAAATCAACATAGCAGGTGAGGATATAATTAATTCTAATAAGTCAAAGTTAAAACTTATCAGAAGAGATATAGCTTTTATATTTCAAGATTACAATGTACTAGATAATTTGTATACTGTTGAAAATGTTTTAACACCATATTTAGTAAAAAAATCTGTCTTGGGTCTTTTATTAGGATATACAAAAAAAGAATATAATGAAGGTGTTGATTTCTTAAAGCAAGTTGGATTAGAGGACGAGGCTTTTAAAAAGTCTAAGTATTTGTCAGGTGGTCAAAAACAAAGGGTAGCCATCGCAAAAGCGTTGGCGCAGAATCCAAAGATTTTGCTAGCTGATGAACCTGTAAGTAGCTTAGACGAAAAGAATACGACACTTATAATGGATACTTTCAAAAAGTTAAATGAACAAAATGGAATTACAGTGCTTATAAATCTTCACGATGTTAATCTTGCGAAAAAATATAGCACTAAGATTTTAGGATTAAAGGATGGAAAAGTTTTATTTTATAAAGATTCTGAGAAGGTGACTAAAGATGAATTTGAAGAACTTTATAATTAAGAAAACAATAACAAGGATAGTGTCAGTCTTTTTTATTACTTCTATTGTATTAATGGCTTATAATCAATATGATACAAAGACTTTTTCACTAGGTTTTAAAAGGATACAGAATCTTCTTGGGCGTATGTATCCTATAGATTTTTCTATTTTACCTGAATTGAAACAGCCAATAGTAGAAACTATTAATATCGCATTATTTTCATCGATATTAGCTTTATGTACGACTTTGTTATTATTACCAATTCTAACTAATGTACTATTTAAACTTAAGGTAATTCCAAAAATATTTAGTGCGATATTCTCTGTTTTTAGAACTATGCCATTTTTAATAATCGCAGCTATATTAGTAAGTTTATTTAGTACTGGAGTATTTAGTGGTTTTGTGAGTATTTATTTAATAAATATTCTAACATCAGCTAAGTTATTGAAAGAATATGCAGAGGAAGTCGAGATTAAACAGTTAGAAGCTATGGAATCATTAGGAACTTCAAAATTTATTATTTATAAAAATGCGATTTTGTCTAATCTTAAGCCCCAAGTTATCTCGGTATACTTTTTAACTTTGGAATCAAGTATCCGTGGAGCAAGTGTTTTAGGATTAGTTGGAGCAGGTGGAATAGGTCAAAGATTATGGCAAGAGCTAAATCATTTAAGATATGATAGAGTTTCTATAATAATTATTACTCTTGTTATTTTAATTTTTGTAATCGATTTAGTGAGTTATTATTTTAGAAATTTACAAAATACTTCTCAGTTAACTTTTGAGAAATTTATTTTTAGAAAGAATTTAGTAAAAGTTGCAATTCCGCTTGTTTTAATAGGAAGTCTGATTTACGTTACTAATTTTATACATATAACACAAGAAAGATTTTTTATTGGATTAAAGCAATTAAAGGTTCTTGGTAATGGTATAATTCATCCAGATTTAGCATATATGCCGAAGATGCTTAGTGAGTTGTTTGTGAGTGTAGAAATTGCTTTTAGTGCAACAATCTTCGCTGCTGTAACGGCTATCTTTACATCGTATTTATCATCGGTGAATCTTTTTGGGAAATACAAAGCATTATCGATGAAGGTGCTAATAAATGTATTAAGAACATTTCCACCAATAATAGTGGCATTAATATTCTTTAGAGGTTTCGGGCCTGGAGCTATTAGTAGTTTCTTTGCATTATATATTTATACAGTTGGTGTTATGACGAAAATGTATAATGAGGTCTTAGAAGGAATTAATAATAATGTATTATTAATGACAAAAAGTCTAGGACTTGGAAGTTTTATTAGTTATGTTAAAATAATATTTAATGGATACTTCCCTGAATTCGTTACTATAGTGTTATATAGATTTGAATCAAATATCAAAAATTCAACTATTTTAGGTATGGTTGGTGCAGGTGGTATTGGACATTTGCTTGTAAATAATATAGAATATAGAAATTGGAATAGAATTTCAACATTATTAATTGGTTTATCGTTATCGATAATTATTATAGAAAATATCTCATACTTTATTAGAATGAGAGTAAAAAAATAATTGAAGAAAATATTAAAACAAGGAGAAATAAATGCGCTTAAAAGTTGGAAAAATTGTGAATACTCATTCTTTAAAAGGAGAGGTGAAAGTAATTTCATCAACTGACTTTGAAGAACAACGTTTTGAAAAGGGTAGTGAATTATTAATAACTAGAGGAAATCAAGTTGTTAAAGAAGTAGTTGTAGAAAGCTACAGAACACATAAAAATAATCTTCTAGTAAAATTTGTAGGAATTGATACAATAGAAGAAGCAGAAAAATTTAAAAATCTACAAATTAAAATTGATTCTGATAATATTGGAGAACTTGAAGAAAATGAGTTTTATTTCCATGAAATTATCGGATGCGAGGTATTTGATGAAAACAACAAATCATTAGGTGAGATAGTTGAAATCCTTACACCTGGTGCAAATGATGTGTGGGTAATAAAAGCAGAAAATGGTAAAGAAATTTTAATACCTTACATTGAAGATGTGGTTAAGGAAATTGATGTTACTAATAAAAGAATTGATATCGAAGTTATGGAAGGATTAATTGACTAATGAAGATTGATATATTAACGCTGTTCCCAGATATGTTTGATTCATTAAATCATTCAATCTTAGGAAAAGCAAAAGATAATAAGTTATTGGATATAAATATAGTCGATTATCGCAAATTTTCTGGTAATAAACATAACCAAGTAGATGATTATCCATTCGGTGGAGGTCAGGGAATGGTATTGAAACCAGAACCGATATTTAATGCTGTTGAGAGTTTAGATAAAACGGATAAAACACGAATAATTTTACTTTGTCCACAAGGTGAGAGATTTAGTCAGAAAAAAGCGGAAGAACTTTCAGAAGAAGAGCACTTGATTTTCATCTGTGGTCACTACGAAGGATATGATGAAAGAATTAGAGAATATCTAGTAACGGATGAACTTTCTATTGGTGATTTTATCTTAACAGGTGGAGAATTTGCGGCGATGACAATGGTTGATAGTATCGCACGCCTTGTTCCAGATGTTTTAGGGAAAGAAGAATCTCACAAGGATGATTCGTTTTCAACTGGTTTATTAGAATATCCGCAATATACACGTCCGAAAGATTATAAAGGGATGGTCGTTCCTGATGTGTTGACAAGTGGTCATCATAAAAATATAGAGATTTACCGAAAAAAAGAAAGCCTTCGAAGAACGTTGACTAGACGACCAGATTTACTGGAAAACTATGAATTAAGTAAAGAAGAATCCAAATTACTTGATGAAATAAAAAAAGAATTAAAAAATTAACATAAAATAAATGACATAACTGTAT
>NZ_CAUQNQ010000019.1:0-22699 GCF_963519265.1 uncultured Gemella sp.
ATCATAATTAATATAGTAAATTCAGCAAATTATAAATTACAAAGGAGGTACTATGACGAAGAAATTTATTACAATCAAAGAAGATTCATACGATGAATTCATTGAAAAAAAATCTACATTTATTACTCATCTAATTAGAATCAATAGCGAAGAAGAAGCTAGGGAATTTATTCAAAAAATGAAGAAAAAACACTACGATGCTACTCATGTTTGCTCTTGTTACGTATATGGCAATAATAATGAAATAACTCGTGCTAACGATGATGGTGAACCAAGTGGAACTGCTGGAGCTCCGATGTTAGACGTACTAGTAAAAAACGAAATAAAAAATGTCTGTGCCACAGTCATAAGATATTTTGGTGGGACTAAACTAGGAACTGGTGGTTTAGTCCGTGCATATGGTGGTGGTGTAATTAACGCGCTAAAAAATTCAACATTAGTAGAAAGAAAAGACGCTTTTGAAGTTAGACTAGAATTAGATTATAGTCTAAACGGAAAAATAGAATATGAAATTGGAAAAACTAATTTTATCGTGAATAACCTAGAATATACCGACAAAATAGTTTATACAATTTATGTGATGCAAGAAGATTATGATAACTTTGAAAATTGGATTGCTAACCTAACTAACGGTCAATTCAAAATTCTATCTTCTAAAGAAAAACAACTAGAATTTGATATTAAATAAAGATAAGAAGGAATCAGAAACCATATTAAACAGCCTCTTATTCCTTCTTAGCTTATTTTTTATTCTTTCTCGAAAATTCTTCTATCCACTCTTCTAACTCACGTATACCCTTTTCTACTATATCTTTTTTATTATTAACTGCTAAATCTAACCCTTCTACTCTTAGAACTTTTACTTTATCTATTCCTAGTACGCTAAATATCCCCCTGACATATTGAACTGCAAAGTCCAGATTAGTATATTGAATATGCTTATCAAATTCTCCCCCACTTGTTATAACAAACATTATCTGCTTATTGCTCTTATCTAAACCTATTAAAGATTCTTCCTCACATTTAAATGTCTCATTTACTATTACGATATTATCAATGTAATCTTTAAATTTTGATACTACATTAAAATTATGAAGAGGCATATAAATAAAAACTGCTTCAGCACTCTTCCATTGTGCCAATAACTCTTTTTGCCTAATTTTATCATGTTGTTCTTTTTCTATTAATTGTACTCCCTCATAATTGAACATAAACTTATCCATGACTGGAATATGAATACTCGGATCATATAGATTTATATTTTCTATATCTTTAAATCCTTCTTCGATTAATTTTTTTTCACCAATGTTAGCTAGAATATTAGAAACTCTATGTTCACCGTTATAATCAGGATGACACATAATCTGTAAAATTTTCATAAAATCACCTCAAAAAAATCTTGTTGTAAGAAATAGCTCCTCATCTAAAATAAGATAAGAAGCTATTAATATTATTTGAATTCTGAGTAAATAGTATTTATAGTTTTTTCATAATCGTTATTATGAACACCTACGATAATATTAATTTCATCATTAGTTTGTGAAATCAGTGCAATATTCACCCCAGCTTCCCCTAAAGCTTTGAATAATCTACCAGATAATCCCTTTGTATTTTTCATTTTTTCACCAACTGTAGCGATAAGTGAAATTTCGTGAGTTACATTTATCTCATCAGCTTCAAGAACTGCTTTAATTTTCGCTACTAACTCATGAATAAACGGTCTCACATTACCAGTTTCAACAACTACTGAGAATGAGTCGATTCCACTAGGAATATGCTCAATACTAACATTAAAGTCTTCAAAAATCTTAAGTGTTTTCCCAATTAAACCAACTTCATTTGCCATGTGACGTTTTTTAATTGTAATAATAGAGAAATCTTTTTTCCCTGCAATACCTGTAACGATTTGCTTTTCATCAAGGTGTTTATTATCAGAAATAATAGTCCCCTCTGCTGTTGGATCATTTGTATTACGAATTTGAATTGGAATATCTTTATCACGAACAGGGAAGATTGCTTCTTCATGAAGAACACTTGCACCCATATATGAAAGTTCACGAAGTTCTGTATAACTAATAACTTTAATTTCATGTGGATTTTCAATAATACGAGGGTCTGCCATTAAAATTCCAGATACGTCAGTCCAGTTCTCATATACACTCGCATTTGCAATATTAGCGACAATCGCTCCACTAACGTCTCCACCACCACGAGTCATAATCTTAATTTCTCCATTCGGTCTACTTCCATAGAAGCCTGGAATAAGAAGACGATCATACTCTTTTACAATCGCATCAAACGCTGCTTGAGTTTTTTCAAAGTCAATCTCACCTTGATAATTATAGAAAATTAAGTCTTTAGCATCAACAAAGTGATATCCTAAATATTCAGCCATTAATAATGCTGTTAAATATTCACCACGACTTACTAGGTACTCTTCATCGATTCCTTTACTAATTTCCGCTTTTAACTTAGTCAGTTCTCCTTCAATATCGAATTTTAAGTTTAATTCGTTTTTGATTGCTACGAATTTATCTTCAATCATTTTAAAGATATTATCAAAATTAATATTGTACTTAGTATGCGCATAACATAGGTATAATAAGTCTGTTACCTTATTATCTTCTTTATTTGCTTTCCCTACAGCACTTACTACAACAAAACGACGTGCATCGTCTAATTCTACAATATTCTTAACTTTTTTAAACTGTTCAGCACTCGCTACCGAACTCCCACCAAATTTTGATACTCTAACCATCTTATCTCCTTTTTCTATTAATATCTTTTGTATAATTTATCACTAATATATATTATATAACTATTTACAAAAAAATCAATGAATTTTCTGAAAAATCTAAATTTTAATTTTAATAATTATTTTATTATTTATGGAATTTAGCAACAACAAATTTACCGTCTCTTTCTTTCACTTCTGCAACTAAATCAGTAAGTTGTTTTAATGAAATTTCTTTTGTTTTAACATAGAAATTCCCTTTATATTGTTCTACACTTTCTACCAATTCCCCTGATAATTTTACAGATGAACGAACCAAATAATTTCTTCTAGTTAATTCTTCTGAATAAGATAAATTATTCTTAATTACAACATCAACCCTTGTTGAACCTTCATTAATGTCTACTATATCTTGAACAATAGCATTCCCTGTTGGGAATTTTCCTGCACCTTGTCCATAGAACTTAAGCTCCCCTATAAATGAACCATCTAAAGAAATAATATTGTTATTTAATGGTACTGCTGCTTCTTGAGATTCTTTTCCAAAAATAGAAAGCATTACAGAAGTTTCATACTTACCACATTCTACATTTGTTTCTCCAATATATTTAACAGCTAAATCATATTGTTTTAAATAGTCGATATCATTTTTAGTAATGTTTCTCATAGAATATGTAGGAAAACCAGGTTGAACATGAATATCAAAAGCAAGTGCATTACTTAAGATAATCTTATTCACAACATCTCCACCATCAACATCAGCACTTGGATCAGCTTCTGCATAACCTAAATCTTGTGCTGTTTTTAATGTAGAATCAAATTCTTGATTGTTTCTATACATATTATCAAGAATAAAATTACTTGTTCCATTGAAGATACCATATACACGTTTTACTTCATCAACACGTCTAGTTCTTTCTAAGTTTACAAGCCAAGGAATTCCTCCACCTACACTAGCTTCAAAAATAAACTTCACATTATTTTTCTCAGCTAATTCAACAAATTCATCTAAATATTTTGCAGCAACGGCCTTATTAGCTGTAACAACGTGTTTTCCATTCTCTAGTGATCTTTTAATAAAATCATACGCAGGGTTAAGTCCTCCAAGACACTCAACAACTACTGAGATTTCTTCATCATTAATAATTTCATTAATATCATCGGTAGCTAAGTGCATCTTATCACGGCTTCTTGCAAAAACACTCTTTACTTCTAATTTCTTTAATTCCTCTGTATTTCCATTTGTTATTATCTCATAAACTCCACTACCTACAGTTCCATATCCTAAAATCGCTATCTTCATAATTATTTTCTCCTAAATTCAATTTTTATTTTCAATTATATTTAAAAGTTTATCAAGTATTTTTCCCATGTCAATTATTCAATATCAAGAATTTTCAAAAAATTTCATTTTTTTGACTATTTTGACTGTTTTTATAACCTATTTTGGTGTAAAATTATAGTTATAAAAATTTTTAAGGTTCTTTTTATAAAAAACACTTGTATTTTTACAAAGAACATTGTATCATATATACAACGATAAAGCAAGGAGATTTTAAATGATTTACGAAAGTACAAGAGATATTAATAGAAAATTAAATCCAAGTGAAGCTATTCTTCAAGGTTTAAGTGAAGAAGGTGGACTTTTCGTTTTAAGAGATTTAGGAAAGAATAAATTAGACTTAGAAAAACTAATCGGAAAAAGTTATTACGAAGTGGCTGAAGCAGTGTTAAGACTTTTTGTCGATTTCAGTGATGAAGAAATTAAAAACTGTGTTGAAGAAGCATATAGAGGTAAATTTTCTCACGAAAACATCACTCCTCTAGTAGAATTAAAAGACGGACATATCCTTGAATTATTCAATGGACCTACTAGTGCATTTAAAGATGTCGGTCTATCACTTCTTCCACAACTAACAAAAACTGCTTTAACAAAAGTAGAAAATAAAAACGACATTCTTATTTTAACTGCGACTAGTGGAGACACTGGTAAAGCTGCTCTAGAAGGTTTCAAGGATGTAGATAGAACAAAAATCATGGTCTTCTACCCTAACGATGGTGTAAGTACAGTACAAAAAACACAAATGCAAACTCAAGAAGGAAAAAATACGAAAGTTTGTGCAATTCACGGAAACTTTGACGATGCTCAAAGTGGAATTAAAGAACTATTTGTTGATGAAGAATTCAAAAAAGAATTACTTTCTAAAAACATTAAGTTATCAAGTGCAAACTCAATCAACATCGGACGTCTTATTCCTCAAGTAGTTTACTACGTTGTTTCATACCTAGATTTAGTAAATACAAATAAAATTAAATTAAATGATAAAGTAAACTTTGTTGTACCTACTGGTAATTTCGGTAACATTCTTGCTGGTTACTATGCTGAACAAATCGGTTTACCTGTTAACAAATTAATCTGTGCAAGCAACAACAATAATGTACTTTATGATTTCTTAACGACTGGTATATATGATAAGAACAGAGACTTCTTAAAAACAGTATCACCAAGTATGGATATCTTAATTTCTAGTAACTTAGAGCGTCTACTTTACTACGTTAGCGGTTGTGATAATGAATATATCGCTAAGCTTATGAAAGATTTAAAAGAAACTGGACGTTTCGAAGTTACAGGTGACGTACTGACTAAGATTAAAGATAAATTCCAAGCTGGATTTGCTGATGACGAACAAACTAAAGAAACTATCAAAGCTATCTACGAAAAAGATAACTATCTATTAGATACACACACTGCAGTAGCCTATAAGGTTCTTCTTGAAAACTTAGATAATGAGCATGCTAGCATCGTACTATCAACAGCGTCTCCATATAAGTTCACAGAAAGTGTCTACTCTTCTCTATTCGAAACTCAAGGTGAAGACGAATTTACTCTTATGAACAAACTTCACAAGCAAACTAAGGTAGTTATCCCTGAAAACTTAAGAGACCTTGATAAAAAAGAAATTAGACATAAAGATGTAATTAATAAAGAAGACATGAAGAAATACATCTTAGAGAAACTAGGTGATTTATAATGGTGAGTGTTCGTGTACCTGCCACTTCTGCGAATGTTGGATGTGGTTTTGATAGCCTTGGTGTAGCTTTGACACTTTACACTACATTTAAATTCGAGAAATTAGACAGTGGACTTGAATTTGAAGGATTTGAAGAACGTTTTTCAAATGAAAATAATCTAGTTTATCAAACATTACTGACTACACTAAAAAAATTAAACAAGGATATTTCTGGTGTTAAAATATCTATCGAAAATGATGTACCAATTAGCCGTGGTTTAGGTAGTAGCTCTACATGTGTAGTTGCCGGAATTTATGGTGCTTACTTATTAACTGACACGCCTATTAATAAACAAGAAATCTTTACAATAGCTAACGAAATCGAAGGACACCCTGATAATGTTTCACCAGCTATTTTCGGAAGTCTAAGCTCATCTTGTACTACTGATAGTAAAGAAGCGGTAACTGTAAGATACGAGGTTGATGAAAGATTTAATTTCTTAGCACTAATTCCAAACTTCGAAACTTCTACTGAAGAAGCTAGAAAGGTAATGCCAAAAGAAATTAAGCTTCAAGATGCTATTTACTCAATGTCGCGTATTGGTTCGGTTATTAAGGCATTTGAAACTTATGATCTAGAACTTCTTAAAAAGGTTATGGGAGATAAAATCCACGAACCTTATAGAAAAGAAATAATACATGAATATCACGAAGTAAGAGAAATCTGTGAAAAGATTGATAGTTCAGCATTTTTCATTTCTGGAAGTGGTTCTACATTAATGAATATCGTTAGCGATACTAGCAATATTGAAAAAATAAAAACTGAACTTGCTAAATTAAAATACAACTGGCAAGCAATTTTATTAAAAGTTGATAAAGAAGGAACAGTAGTTCTAAATTAATACGTTAAAAATTTTTGAACTTCTTCTTTTATTCCAGAGAGGGAGTTCATTTTGAAATAATTTTATATAAATAAAGGAGAAATTTTATTATGCAAAAATCAAGAGTAGCCGTACTAGGGGCAACAGGAATGGTAGGTCAACGCCTATTAGTATTATTAGAAAATCACCCATACTTCGATGTTGTAAAATTAGCAGCATCACCTCGTTCTGCTGGTAAAAAATATGGAGAACTTATGGAAAGCCGTTGGAAATTAGACCACGCAGTTCCAGAATATACTAAGGAATTAGTTGTTGAAGACTTATACAAAATTGACGAAGTTTCTGAAGGAATTGATATGGTATTCTGTGCCATTAACCTTGATAAAGAAGCTTTAATCAAACTTGAAGAAGACTATGCTAAACGTGAAGTAGTTGTTGTTTCTAACAACTCTGCAAACAGAAATAAAGATGATGTACCGATGATCATTCCAGAAATCAACTCAGCTCACCTAGATGTTCTTCCTGCGCAAAGAAAACGTCTTGGAACTAAAAAAGGATTCATCGTTACAAAACCTAACTGTTCAATTCAAAGTTACGTACCTATCTTTGAAGCAATTAAAGAGTACGGTGTGAAAGAAGCATCTATCTGCACATATCAAGCTATCTCAGGAAGCGGAAAAACTTTCAACGAATGGCCTGAAATGGTAGAGAATATCATTCCTTATATCGGTGGCGAAGAAGAAAAAAGTGAAAAAGAACCACTTAAAATCTTCGGTAAAGTGGTTGATGGAAAAATCGTTCCAGATAATTCTATGAAACTATCAGCTCAATGTATTCGTGTACCAGTTCTTGATGGACACCTTGCTTGTGTATCATTCAATTTAGAAAATAATCCAGGACTAGAAACTTTAGTTGAAAAAATTAAAAATCATGTTCCTGAAATTGCTAAATACGACTTACCATTAGCACCATCACCATTTATTAAATACTATGAAGAAAACGATCGTCCACAACCAGTACTAGACCGTGATAACGAAAAAGGTATGCAAATTACTGTAGGGCGTCTTCGTGAAGATAACCTATTCGATTACAAATTTGTAGGACTTTCACACAACACATTACGTGGAGCAGCTGGTGGAGCTGTATTAACTGCAGAATTAATTAAAAAATTAGGATACTTAGATTAATATTATAAAATAATACTCCAAGAGAAATTCTCTTGGAGTATTGTTTTTATTAGTCTCTTATTTTCTATTTCACTATTTCTCTCAACTCTACTTTTCTATTTTCTTTTAAAGACAATGTACATGCATCAGCAGTCGCAATTGATTCTAGAGCTGCGACACCATTTAATAGTTTTTCATATTCTTTTGATACTTTTTCTCCATTCAAAATATTATGCAAATACAACATTTCTTTATCTATACAGCTTTGTAACCAAAGAGGGCAACGTACATTAGGATTTCCATAAGCTATTGCTCCGTCCATTCCTCTACCTGTATAAATAGCCGTTCTATCATCATCTTCTTCTTTTGATTCATGGATTAAGAAATAACTCTCTCCTTCTCCCTCTACTCTTAAAGTACCTTTAGTATTATATAAATCTAATTTTATAGTTCCTTTTGTACCTTCTATAAGGACATAGTGTTCACCCCATCTAAATGCATTCCCATATTCAAGTACTGCGTATCGTTTATTAGAAAATTCCAGATTAACTATTAAGAAATCATCTTCATCACCAAAATTTTCACCAACATGACATACATTTCCACCTATCATAGTTGCTTGCTCGGGTAGACCATCCATAATAAATTGAATACAATCAAGTTCATGAATGTGATGGTATAAGTGTCCTCCAGACTGTGATCGATTTTTTTTCCAAGAAACAGTTTCTTGTTTTTCTTCCCATCCTGTTCTTGCAGCATGACAAAATATTACATCTCCTATTTTCCCTTGCTTAATCAATTCTTTTGCGTGACGTACTCCATTAAAAAAGTTCATAATATGACCTGCCATAAAAATCACATTATTTTCTCGACAGGTTTCAACCATAACCTTACAATCTTCATAAGATAAAGCGATTGGTTTTTCACAGAATACATGTTTACCATTCTTAGCGGCTAATAATACTGGCTCACGATGTAAATTACTAGGTGTCGCTACAACAACGCAATCTACATCATCTAGACCTACCAACTCTTCCAACGATGAGCAATTCTTTGCACTAAGTTCCTTAGAAACTTTCTCTCCATTTTCCGGATCAAAAACTGCAGTCACCTTCGCATCTTTTATTTTCTCTAATGAACGCGCTAAGTCTGCACCAAAATAACCTGTTCCAACAATTCCATAATTTGTCATATTAAAATCCCCTTTTCATATTCCTAAACAATTAAGAAATAATATTCTATATCCTTATATTTATTATACAACTTACTAATACAAATTTAAAGATTTATTTTCTGTTCATTTTTAATATAAATTTAAATCTTTAAATGCAAATCTCATATATTTCATTTACTTAACTTAATTTTAAACATAAAAAAACCCTAAGGACACCTCCTTAGGGTTTGGTAATATTTAAATTATTTAACGTCTAGAACTTGTCTACCTTTGTACATACCAGTTTTTCTATCAACACGGTGACCCATTACGTAGTTACCAGTTGTTGCATCGATAGTAATTGATGGTGCAGATAGTTTTTTGTGAGTTCTTCTTTTTCTTTTAGCTGTTTTTGATGTTCTTCTAAAAGGAACTGCCATAGTTAATTTCCTCCAATTATTTTAAATAATTCTTATTGTTCTTTAAATAATCCATTAAGAGCCGCAAATGGTGATTCTTTCTTTTCTTTAACATCAGTTAAAGACTCTTCAGAAACCACTTCCCAGTCATTACCAGAAACCATTTCTAACTCTTCTTCATCAGAAGTAGTTATTGGAATATTTAAAATTATAAGCTCATTTACTAAAGGTGTTAAGTCAATATACATATCCATTAAATTAACGTCGAATACCTCTTCGCCTGCAAATACAGACTTATCAACGTATTCTTCTCTCTCTTCAATTTCAAATGGAACAACCACTTCTTTAAGTGTTTTTCCTGAAATCATTTCGAAACTTCCTTTAATTAATAGATCGGCATAGATTTTATCTTGTCCACCTCGAGTTAATTTTCCACTAACAACAACATCTCTAATATCTTTTAGAGAGTTATCATAGTGTTCTACTTTAACATTTATATTTTCTTCAAAAACAAAAGTATCACTATTATTTTTGAATAACGAAGATCTTAACCATTTCATTAAATATCACCTCATAAACACATTATTTATTATATATCTTTTAGTTTAAGATGTCAACAAAAAAAGTTGACTCTTTTTATATTTTTTTTAGTTCATTAAATATTTCAGTATATTCGCTAACGACATTATAAATCCTACAAAAATCGTTAACTTAGCTGTCAATACCATAAATGGCGCCATTGTTGTTTTGTGATTATTTGTACTAAAACCTTTAATTATTTTTATCGCTAAAGGAATAGTAACTAATACTAATAAATTATGCCATGAAACATATTTTATAACAGCGAATACTATATTTAGCAAATACACTACTACAAAACTGCTTGCCAAAGTTTTTATCGCATTATTTCTTCCGACTAATATTGCATATGTTCTTCTTCCTGATTCTTTATCATTATCTAAATCACGGATATTATTCGCTAATAAAATAGCTCCAATCATTATAAATAACGGTAGTGAAACGACAATAATATCAGCATTTACATATCCAGTTTGGAAGTAAAACGATAAAGAAATAATTATTGTCCCCATAAAAAATCCAGAAACAATTTCTCCAAAAGGAGAATAAGCTATAGGATACTTTCCACCTGTATAAAAATAGCCGGCAAGCATACACACTAATCCTACTAATAGTACATAAAGACTAGTCATAAAAGTTAGAATTAATCCTAGTATAAAAGCTAGCGCGTATAATACCAACGCACCTACCATAACTTCTCGAGGACTTAGATTCCCCTTCACTATCGAACCAGAAATTCCCTCAGAATCTATTTTATCCAAACCATGCTTATAATCATAGTATTCATTAAACAAGTTAGTTGCTGCTTGAATCAACAGACATGCCAGTAAAAATAAAATAAATTTTAAAATCGAAAACTTAATCTCATATCCTAAAGCATAAGTAGCTCCAAATAAAACTGGTGCTATTGATGCTGGATAACTATGTGGTCTTGTACACATGAAAAATTCTTTTAATTTACTTTTATTCACAACATCCTCCTAGTGATCTTCTTACCTTGATTATTATACCATATTTTAAAGTGCTATGATATTAAATTTCTTTCCTACTATTCTATAATCATTTAGCATAACGTTTTCATCGATTTATGATATAATTAAAGAACATAAAACTATTTATTGGAGGCATTCCCTATGAAAATTGCATGGATTGGAACTGGAGTTATGGGCGAAAGTATGGCTGGTCACCTTATGGATGCTGGTCATGAACTTTTCGTTTACAACAGAACAAAGAGTAAAACTGATAACTTAGTAAATCGTGGAGCTACACTTCTTAACGAAGTAAAAGACGCACCTATATTTGCTGATGTAGTATTTACAATAGTAGGTTATCCTAAAGATGTTGAAGAAGTTTATTTGGGTGAAAATGGACTTATTACAACAGCTAAAAAAGGTCAAGTATTTGTAGATATGACTACTTCTTCCCCTACTCTAGCTGAAAAAATTAGTAATGAATTTCTAAAAGTTGGTGCATATGCACTTGATCTTCCAGTAACAGGTGGAGATGTCGGAGCAAAAAATGCTACTCTATCAATTATGGCTGGTGGAGATAAGAAAGTATTCGAAGAAGTTGTTCTTCCACTAGTTGAAAAACTAGGTAAAAATATTACTTATTTTGGTGAAGCTGGTAAAGGACAATATACAAAACTTGCCAATCAGATTGCAATAGCCACAACTATGATTTCTGTCGCTGAGAGCTTTAAATTCGCAAAAAAAGTCGGTTTAGATTTAGACTCATTCTTTAAAACAGTATCAACAGGCTCAGGTGGAAGCTTCTCAATGACTTCATACGGACCACGTATCTTGAATGAAGATTTCAAACCTGGATTCTTTACTCATCACTTTATTAAAGATATGAAATTAGCTTTAGAAGAATGTGAAAAAATGAACATTAAACTACCTGGTCTTGAAACAGCATATAAAATTTACAACGAATTAGAAGAAGAAGTTCGTAACACAAACGGAACTCAAGCAATTTCTAAATGGTATAAACTATAAAAAAATGAGTTGATCTAGACGATCAACTCATTTTTAATTTGTATTTTTTCTCCAATTTTTAATGCTTTAGAATTTTTCGCATGCCCGATTTCTTGTGTTTTAGCTACCGGTAAAGAAGACGGTATATAATCTTGAACAAGTTTAAATAGTCCCTCTATAGAAAATTCTTTTTCAATTTTTGTGAAAGTTCCTATTAATAATCCTGAAATTTTATCAAAAACTCCAATCTGCTTTAACTGTGAAAGATGTGTGGCTAATCCCTCTATAGAAGTTCCTAAGCCTTCTATGAATAACACTTTATTTTCCATTTTAGGAAAATATCGCGTACCAGATAGTTTTAAGAAACATCTAATATTTCCTCCGATTACTTCACCTTCAACACTACTTCCTTGTATAAATTTCCATTTCACATCAAATAGCGTCTGTTCATTTTTCATAAAAGTATTTTCAAAGCTAGTTCTGATTTCTTTACTCTCAATAATATTTAGTATTTGATACAAGTAATTTATTTCATTTGTTTGGCTACCCAGAGCATTTAAGACCGTTGTTAGATCACTATAACCAAAGAAGGGTTTGTAATTTCTTTTTATTGCATCATAGTCTAAATAATCTAATATCTCATTTGCAATATCTCCACCCGAAATATCAAAAATCACTTTTATTTCTTTATTTTTATAAAAGGACATTAACTCCTCAGCTCGAACTTGTGCTTTCACTCCGCGTCCAAATCTATCTCTATAGATATATTTAGTAAAGATAGGTACTAAACCCATCTCTACTAAAATACTTTCTAATTTTTCTAATCTATCTTTATCTTCAATATTTTTTCCATTTGAACATACTACCAATGCTATTTTATCATTATTATTTAATATCATTATTTACTAATACTCTCTACATAATATTTGAATCTACTCTGTCCACCTTCATATTTTTTGTTATTTAGTCGAAGGACTAACTTGCCTTTATATGAAAGATCACTTACAGAAGTAGAAATTGGAATTGTAATCTTGTCCCCTTCTATTTTCCACATATCAGGCTTACTAGGTCCATTTAAGAATATCGATCCATGCCCTCGATAAGTAGCAAGTACCATTTTATCTTTTTTAAAGAAGATTAACTCCCCTTCTTTTAAAACTTTTGAGTACTTTTCTTCGTTTCCTGTTAAATTATCGTCTATTTCTCTATAAATTAAATGTTGAGAATTTTTTAATTTATTCATTACATACTCTGTATCAACTGTTTCAGATTGTAAAGCATTATATGCGTCCACTATCTCAGTTAATCTGATAGGTATATGATTTAGCATCATCTTATCTACTTTAATATGTTTTTGCGGATCAGAAAATTGTGAAATTATTAATGACGCATCTATATCTTTAGATTTTCCATCTAATATATTTGCTGTAATTTCTGCAAATTTTGAAGCAACTTCCTTATTATGCTCTGTGTTCTTAATATCTAATTTTTTCCAAGTTAAATCTGGTTTTTTATACTTTGAAGTAACCTCTTCAGATTTCTCACCTGTATTCTCTACTTTTCCATCTTTAACTTTGTACACTCCAATAATTTCATCTACTTTTTCAAACTTAAATTTATTATAATAGCCACCTTGTTTAAATATGATTCTATCTTCATTTCCTTCTTTTTCTACTGCATAACTTATAGTTGGTGAAAATTGTTTCAACTCTGATAGAACAGCATCCGAAAGTTTTAATTCAGAATTTAAAGCATCCAAATCATTAAATGTTGATAGTTTTTCGATAATAATTGTAGTTTCTTTACTAATTTGTTTCCCATCTACACTTCCTAAATTTTGACTATTATTTACTTGAACTTTATTTTTTAACATATCATAATTTATAAGACCATATGTACACAATATCGCTAAAATTAGTATTGCTCCATAACCTAATATATATTTTATTTTCTTATTCATACGCTTCAAATTCCTTATTTCTCTTTATATATATGAAAAGACAGGAATAAATCCCATCCTTTCAATTATTTTTTTAAAATATTAATTATCTGTTCGACTTTCAATATAGTATTTAGAACGGCTTTGACCGCCTTCATATTTTTTATTATTTAGGCGAAAAACCATTTGTCCTTTAATTTTTCCACCTTCAAAATTGTTTATTAATGGAATTATTATTCTATCCCCTTCTTCAATCCATTTATCTGGTGTTGTTAAGGTCATTCCCATAGCACCACCAATTCCGCCAAATGCTGCTAGATACATTTTATCTTTTTTGAAGTAAATAACCTCTCCATTACCGATACTCTTATTATACTTAGATTCATTACCTTTATAGCTATCATCAACTTCTCTATACTTAGCTTGTTTTAGTGCAGAAACTTTTTTATAAACCTGATCTGCATTAAATATATCCGGTGATGCAGCATTATACATATCAGTGATTTCTGCCAATGACATTGGTACAATAGTAAGTCCTAATTGAGCATCTCTAACATGCTTACTAAAATCAGATGAATATGCAAAAATACCTAACATATTATCTAATCCACCACCTAGACCAACAGCAAAGTACTTATCAGCAATTGCCTTTGCAGCACCTTTGTCATGCTCTTTATTATCTAAATTTAAATTATTCCATTTTAATTTATCATTATTATTAATTTTAGAACTAATTTTTCCTAAATCATCACCTGTTGATGTTAATTTTCCACCATCAACCTTATAAGAACCGATAATTTCATTAATTCCATTGACCTTGCGATCTGCTAAATATCCACCTAAACGGAAATAAATTTTATCATAACCTTCACTATTATCAACCGTATAATAAACAGATGGTGCATACTTTTTAAGTATATCAACAACTGATTGAGATAAATGTAATTCTGAATTAAGTGCATCAATATCATTTAAAGAAGATATTTTCTCAATAATTATCGTTGTCTCTTTATCTAATTTTTTCCCATCTACACTACCTAAGTTCTCACTATTGTTGGAAGTTGAATTTTCGCGCATTTCTTCGTATTTGATAATCCCAAATACACATATTACCGCTGCAATAAATATAGCAACAAAACCTAATAAATATTTCATTCCTTTATTCATATCTTTTCTCTTTTCCTTAATTGTTTTCTCTATCAAATGTAGGAACATAGAAGTGCCTTCCTTCTAAACCAAACAATTTATCACTAAATGTACCTGGTTCTACATTCGCTAAATTTTTCTCAAACATCATCATTCTTGCATCAATATTATCGATAAAATGAATAATCTCCGCCTCTTTTATCATTGGTAATTTTGGTGAGCCAAATTCATACTTACCATGATGAGCAAGAATCATATGTCTTAACAATGTAATTTCTTCAGCTTCAATACCAAGTTTATCAGCCATTCGAGCTACTTCATCACTCATAATAACAATATGCCCTAGAAGCTCTCCCTCTAATGTGTAAGTAGTACCTACAGGTCCACTTAACTCAATAGTTTTTCCTAAATCATGTAAAATAATTCCACTATATAATAAATCTTTATTCAGTGATGGATAAATAGCTACTAAAGCTTTTGCTATTTTCAACATTGTAGTAGTATGATAAATTAATCCCGAATAAAAATCGTGGTGCATCGACTTAGCCGCAGGATAACTAACAAATTGTTTTTTATATTTATTTAACAATTCAATAGTAACTGTTCTTAAATTATCATTTCCGATTTCTTTTAAGAAATAATTCAATTCATTTATCATTACATCTTTTGGTACTGGTGCGATTTGAATATAATCTTGAATATCTATATTATCTTCATCAGTAGCCATTCTATAGTTTCTGATTTTTAGTTGTAATTTTCCACGATAATCTAGTAAAGTTCCTTCTACATAAATCATCTTACCAGCTTTTAAATTTTCACTATCTTCTTCTTTAACTTCCCAGATTTTACCATCAATACTTCCTGTTTTATCTTTTAGATAAAGTGTTAAGTACGCTTTCCCACTTGTTGAAATTCCACGTACTACATTATCCAATAATAAAAACATACTAATCTCTTGATCAGTTTTAAACTCATTTATGAACATTTCCTCACTCCTTCTTTCTAGTATATTCTTTATTTCATATTATATTTTACTTTGTATTAGAAAAAAATTCAAATAAATATGGTAATTTAGTTAATAAAACACAAAAAACTCAGGATTTCAATAGTAAATTCAAAACTAAACTTTATATTAATTTTTGAATCTCCAATCTCTATCCTGAGTATGTTAATTATTAATCAAAAAGATCTTTTGCTTTTCTACTAACTTTGTCTAAAAAGCTTTCATCTTCTTCAACTTTTTCATTATTTAATTTAGCAAGTTCTAGGTATAACTCACGTTCTTTAGTTGACAGATTTTTAGGAATTTCAATAGATACCACGATAAAGTGATCTCCTTGTCCATGCCCCATTACACTCTTAACACCTTTACCTGCCAAACGGAATTTACGTCCGTGTTGTGTTCCTGCTGGAACGTTCAATTCAATCTCACCTGTTAAAGTACGTACATCCAGTTTTGTACCAAGAGCAGCCTGTGCTGGAGAAAGTTTCAATTCTGTATAGACATCATCACCTTCTCTGTGGAAATATGAATCCTCAGCAACGATTACTTCTATGAATAAATCACCTGCTGGACCACCATTTTCTCCTGCTCCACCTTTTCCACGAAGGCGAACACGTTGTCCTGAACTGATTCCTTCTGGAATTTCTATTTCGTATTCTACTTCACGATTATTATATCCTTTACCGAAACAGTGTGCACATTTATCTTTTATGATTTTACCACGTCCTTGACATTCAGAACATGTACGTTGACTTTGCATACGTCCGAATGGAGTATCTTGGATTACGGCTTCTTGTCCACTACCATTACATCTGTGACAAGTGTTTACAGATGAAGAATCTTTCGCACCGCTTCCGTGACAGTGATCACATTCTACATCTTTACGAATTTTAATAGTTTTTTTCGTACCGAATACAGCATCTTCAAAGCTTATACGAATTCGGTGTAATAAGTCTTCTCCTTGACGAGGGGCATTTGGATTACGACGCGCTCCTCCACCTCCGAAGAAACTTGAGAAAATATCTCCAAGGTCATCAAAACCACCTGAGAATCCAGAGAAGCCTCCACCGAAACCACCAAAGCCACCATGACCTGCTCCACCTTCAAACGCTGCATGACCAAATTGATCATATTGAGCTTTTTTAGTATCGTCACTTAGCACTTCGTAAGCTTCTGTAATTTCTTTAAATTTATCTTCAGCACCTGGCTCTTTGTTGATATCTGGGTGATATTGTTTTGATAATTTACGATATGCTTTTTTTATCTCAGCTGCACTTGCGCTTTTACTTACGCCAAGTACCTCATAATAATCTCTTTTAGCCATCTTAATCTCTCCTATAATTAATTATTTAACAAAGGGCTAGCGCATAACGCTACCAGCCCTTAGACTATTTATTTAATTATTTTTTCTCAGTGAAGTCTGCATCGATTGTATCATCATCGTTATTAGATGAAGTTGCTCCTGCGTCTGCACCTTGAGCTCCAGCCGCTGCGTTAGCTTGTTCGTAAAGTTTCATAGTCATTTCTTGAACAGCTTTGTTTAATTCATCTTTAGCAGCTTTAATTTCTTCAAAGTTATTGTTTTTAATAGCTTCTTTTAATGTATCATTTTTAGCTTTAATGTTATCTAATAAGCTTTGGTCTACTTTATCTTTAGCTTCTTCTAATGCTTTATCTGCTTGGAATGAAAGTTGATCAGCTTCGTTACGGACATCAGCTTCTTCTTTACGTTTAGCATCTGCATCTGCGTTAGCTTCCGCTTCTTTAACCATTCTATCGATATCAGCATCAGTTAATGAGCTACTTGATTCAATAGTGATTTTTTGTTGTTTTTGAGTTCCAAGATCTTTAGCAGTAACATTTACAATACCATTTTTATCGATATCGAATGTAACTTCGATTTGAGGTACTCCACGTGGTGCTGGTGGTATATCTGAAAGTTGGAATCTTCCAAGAGTTTTGTTATCAGTTGCCATTGGGCGTTCACCTTGTAATACGTGGATATCTACTGCTGGTTGGTTATCTGCAGCTGTAGAGAATACTTGTGATTTAGATGTTGGGATTGTTGTATTTCTTGGAATTAATACTGTCATAACTGATCCCATTGTTTCAATACCTAATGATAATGGAGTTACGTCTAGTAATACTACATCTTTAACATCTCCTGTGATTACTCCACCTTGGATAGCAGCACCCATCGCTACTACTTCATCAGGGTTTACTCCTTTATGAGGCTCTTTACCCATTTCTTTTTTAACAGCTTCTTGTACTGCTGGAATACGAGTAGATCCACCAACTAAGATTACTTGATCAATTTCACTTGGGTTTAGTCCAGCATCTTTAAGTGCTTGACGAGTTGGGATTAATGTTCTTTCTACTAAGCTGTGAGTAAGCTCATCGAATTTAGCGCGAGTTAGTGTGTTTTCTAAGTGAACTGGCCCGTTAGCTCCAGCTGAGATGAATGGTAATGAAATTTGAGTTGAAGTTACACCAGATAAATCTTTTTTAGCTTTTTCTGCTGCATCTTTAAGACGTTGCATTGCCATTTTATCTTGTGATAAATCGATAGCTTGTTCTTTTTTGAATTCTTCTACAAGGTAGTCGATAATAGCTTGGTCAAAGTCATCTCCACCTAGTAAGTTATCTCCTGATGTAGCAAGTACTTCGAATACTCCATCTCCTAATTCTAAGATAGATACGTCGAATGTACCACCACCAAGGTCAAATACTAATACTTTTTGATCTACATCTGTTTTTTCTAATCCGTATGCTAATGCTGCTGCAGTAGGTTCGTTAATGATACGTTCTACTTCTAATCCAGCGATTTTACCTGCATCTTTTGTTGCTTGACGTTGAGCGTCGTTGAAATATGCTGGTACTGTAATAACTGCTTTAGTTACTTTTTCACCAAGATAAGCTTCAGCAGTTGCTTTTAAGTTTTGTAAAATCATTGCTGAGATTTCTTGTGGTGAGTATTTTTTACCATTTACATCTTCTTTGTAATCTGTTCCCATATGACGTTTGATAGAAATTACTGTGTTAGGATTAGTAATTGCTTGACGTTTTGCTACTTCCCCTACTTGAATTTCGTCACCTTTAAATGCTACTACAGAAGGTGTAGTTCTGTTACCTTCTGGGTTAGGGATTACTTTAGCTTCCCCACCTTCTAATACTGATACACATGAGTTAGTTGTTCCTAAGTCGATACCTATAATTTTTGACATATTCTTGTCCTCCTTAAATTTATAATAACTATATTTTCAAATTTATTTGTTAAAATGATTTTCCACTCTAACAAAGTCTAATATTACTTTTTTATCTACGAAGTCAATACTTTCAAATCATTTCGTCACTTCGTTCCTTATTCTTGGTGTAGCTGCGCGATTCTTACTCCTAACTTTTTTCTTCACCTTCTAGGTTTGAAAAAACTAAGGAGTAAGAATTACGAGTTTACTTTCACCATTGCTGGTCTGATTACTCTATCTTTTAGTTTGTAACCTTTTTGGAATGTATCTAAGATTACTCCGCTTTCTTTATCACTCTCTTCTCCTTGCATTACTGCGTGGTGGAAGTTTGGATCGAACTGAGCATTTTCAGTTTCCACCAGTTCAACACCTTCTGATTTAAGCGCTGCTTGTAATCCTTCATATACCATTTGTACACCTTTTAGAACTGTTTGCACTTCTTCATTAGTTGACTCAACTTGTAAAGCACGTTCTAAGTTATCTAAACTTGGTAAGATTTCTGTAATCACTTTTTGACTCTTATAAGCATTTATAGTATCAATTTCTTGATTTTTACGTCGTTTAAAGTTTTCAAATTCTGCGTAAAGACGTAAGTATTTATCTTCTGACGCTTTTACTTCTTCTTGCAGTTTTTCAATTTGTTCTTGTAATAACTCTTCTGCAGTTTTTTCAACTACTTCTTCTGAATCTGTCGTTGTTTCAGTTTCAACAGTTTCTTCTGTTGTTACTTCTTCTTGTAGAGTTTCTTTTTGTTCTTCAGTAGCCATCTCTACCTCCTAATTATTTTAAATTATTATTTAAATTATCACGAACACAAGCTATAAGTGTCATGATTTTTGAATAGTCCATTCTCTTTGGTCCGAATACGGCTATTACACCTTGACCTTTAGATGTGTTATAACTACTAGACACTAATGAAAGATCATCTATATTCCCAAGCTTAAGCTCAGTTCCTATTTTAATAGATGGTTTGTCTGTTACTTCATTATTATCTAAAAGCTCGACTATCTTATCATCTTCTAAGAGCGATACTACTTCTTTTAATTTTTCTACATTGTCTATATCGGGTTGTTTAAGTAAATTGTACTTACCCCCTAATGCTATAGTCTTTTTAATTTTATTTTGCAACAATCTATTTAAAGCCACCACTATCATATCGTAGTTGTTAACTTTGTTCTTTAAATATTTTTCTAACTCACCGTGAATCATTACGTGAGCTGTTGCCATATCTACATCATAAAAGTAGCTTTGTAGAAGTTTATTAATCTCGGCTATATCCTCTGCAGTGAAATCCGCATCAAGTTTATAGTTTTGTTGGAATACTTCTCCTATGTTTGTTACTAATATAACGAGAATGCTACGACTACTTAGAAGAATAACCTCTATCTTATTAATACGCCTATCCGTTTTTGTCGGGGCTAGTATCACCGCCGTACAATCCGTTAAGTCCGATAGTACTATTGCATTTTTTTCTAGATAATTATTTTCCGAGACTATATCATCACCAGAGAGTTGTTTAAGTTTTTCATTCTCACTATTTGATAGTTCATAATCTTTTTTTATGTAATCTACATAATAGCGATAACCTTTTTCCGAAGGTACTCTACCTGATGAAATATGAGTCTTTTTAATCAATCCTTCTTTTTCTAGTTTACTCATATCATTTCTTATCGTTGCCGAACTGAAATCAATATTTTGAGCAATTTGCTTAGAACCTACAGGTTGATTAGTCGTAATAAAATTTTCAACTATAGATTGAAGAATGAGTACTTGTCTATCTATTAACATCGTCATCACCTATTCTCCAATTTTGTGTTTTAGCACTCTAAGTATCTGACTGCTAATCACATATATAATAATATCATTAAGGTCAAAATAAGTCAATAGATTTTTATAATTTTTTTGACTTTTTTTGACCTTTTATTTTACTATTCTACTTACCCTTGATACAATCGCATTTCTAAGAATAATTTTTGATAAAAAATTCAACTAATTATTTCGGATTATTGCTACATAATATTGAAAATAAAATAATAATCTGTAGATGAAGCAACTTATAGCAAGAATTTCTTACCTAATTTCTAAATGTATATTTAATCAAAAAGTATTATAATTTGTTCCTACCTTCCTTGTATCTTCAATAAAATTCTTGTATAATAAGTAAACGAAAGAAGTTATTAGAGGTAAAAATTTTGGAACTTATTGAACTTAGAAAAGAACTCGAAGAAATTAACAAAAAAATAACGGAATTTAAAACTTCATTAAAAATAGAAGATAAAACTGAACGAGTTGCTGAAATTGAAAATATGATGCTAGAAGCTGATTTTTGGAATGATAGCGAAGCAGCTAGTCTACTAGTTACCGAATCAAAAAGTATAAAAAAAGAACTTGATGAATTTAGTGAAATGATAGACTATTTAGAGCACTCTGAAGAGATGGTTGAATTTCTAAAAAATGAAGATGATGAAGAAATTTATCAAGATTTACTAGAAACAGTAGTCAATCTAAAATCAAGTGTCGAAGATTTTAGCTTCAGATTATTATTCTCAGAAGAATATGATAACAACACTGCTATACTTGAAATACATGCCGGTGCTGGTGGAACTGATGCAACAGACTGGTCAGAATTAATGTTACGTATGTATGAAAGGTTTTTCACAAAACAAGGATTAAAATACAGCTACTTAAACTATCAATCTGGTGATATCACTGGGGTTAAATCAGCAACTATAAAAATTGAAGGTGATTTTGCCTATGGCCTATTAAAAGGAGAAAAAGGTGTTCACCGAGTTGTACGTATCTCACCTTTCGATCCGTCTGGTAAAAGACATACGTCGTTCGCTTCAATCGATGTAATTCCAGAATTTAATGAAGATGAGATTAATATAGAAATTAATAATGAAGATTTAAAAATTGATACTTACCGAGCTCAAGGTGCTGGTGGTCAACATATTAATACTACTGACTCTGCCGTTCGTATCACGCACATTCCTACAGGTATCGTCGTTCAATCACAATCCGAACGTAGCCAGATACAAAATAAAGATGCCGCAATGAAAAACTTAAAATCAAAACTTCATCAACTTGAACTAGAAGAAAAAGAAAAAGAATTAGCAGCGATCCGTGGTGAACAAAAAGATATCGGTTGGGGATCACAAATTCGTTCTTATGTATTTACTCCATATACAATGGTAAAAGATCACAGAACAAACCATGAAGTATCTACAGTAGATAAAGTAATGGATGGCGAGATTATTGATTTTATCGATGCTTATCTACATTACAATATTAAAGAAAAAGAAGTATTATAGACAAATACACGTAAGACACTTAAATTGCCTTACGTGTATTTATTTCTATATTTAAATTATAGTTTTTCGTATTCAGCAGGAACATCAAATGGATTTTCTTTATTAATATGATCGTAGAACATAACTCCATTTAAGT
>NZ_CAUQNQ010000020.1:0-22603 GCF_963519265.1 uncultured Gemella sp.
CACAACATCAGTTTGGAAGACTGAGGTTTTACCACTAAACTACACCCGCATTATTTAATTTTTAATATTAAGTGTTTCTTCAACACTTAAATTATTTTATCATTTTAAGAAGCTTTTGTCAAGAAGTTTTTTTATTTTTTAAAAAGTTTTTTTGAAGCAACGCTTCGTTTCAAGACTTTATTAGTTTATCATTATTGTTATTTTTTGTCAAGAGTTTTTTGAATTTTTCTTAACATTTCTTTTTTTAAAATGATTGATTGTTCGTCTTCTCTATCAGAAGACTTTAACTATTCTATCATCAGTTTGATATTATGTCAATAGAAAATGAAAAAAAAGTTTAGAAAATTTCATTTTTTCATTTTCTAAACTTTTTCTTCTATAAAATAGTGTTTTTTATTTTGTTGTTTGTCTATGAACTATTCTGTAAGGTAAATTCATCTCTTTTTCTTGAGCTTTTAGTTCTGCTAATTCTTCTTCATCAATTTCTTCACCTTTACGTTTTGCTTTTTCTATATCGATAATCTTAGTTAAGACACGCATAGAAACCGCACCTATATCAAAAATTGGTTGGAATACAGATGAAATTTTTGGTCTTGTCATATTAATTAGTTTTGTATTTTCTAATGAAAGAATTTGTAAATCTCCTGGAATACTCATTCCAAGATCTAATGCTTGTTGCATAGTTGCTAATGCAACTTCATCAAACATTGTAATTACTACTTCTGCTTCTATATTGCTCACAGCTTTGTATAACTTGTTACTTTCTTTATAAGTTCTATATCCATCTATTATATTTTGAGGTTTAAACTCAACTTTTTCAGAAGCTAGTGCATCTTTATATCCTTTAATTAATCTTTGAGTTTTTTGACTTTCGTATTTGTCTATAATTAATGATATATTTTTTACACCTTTTGATAAGAATTCTTTTGTTACATCATAAGCAGCTTTTTCATAATCAATATTAACTGAATAAAAGTCAGAATCTATACCTAGGTTACCTGCTAATACTACTGGAATTTGAATATCTTGTAAGTAATTTTTAGAACTATCTGATAGAGAATGTCCTAAATAGATAATCCCATCTACTTGTTTACTTACAAATGATGCAAATATATTTTTTTCAATTTCTTGATCATCACATGAATTTGCTAAGATAATATTGTATTTGTACATATTAGCTACAGATTCAATACCACTTACTATTTCTGCAGAAGATAAGTCTGCTATATCTGGTAATACTATACCGATTGTTGTTGTTTTTTTACTAGCAAGTCCTCTGGCAACAGCGTTAGGTGTATATCTTAATTTCTTAATAACCTCTTGGACACGTAGTCTTGTATCTTCTTTTACATTAGGGTTATTGTTAACAACCCTAGATACAGTTGCCATCGATACTTTTGCTTCTTTTGCTACGTCATATATCGTTATTGTCATAGTCTATCTCCTCTATTTTTTATTGTTTATTTATTTTGATAACTTTTAAAACCTTTTCATCCTTTTATATTGTAACAAATTTTTTAATATAAGTCTAGTACTTGAAAACAAAATTATTCATATTTTTTTATTTTCAAAAAACGTTTACTTATTTATAAATATAGTATTTCCTTTACTTAAGTTTTACAAAAAAAAGAAGAATTAAATTCTTCTTTAAATTAAAGATTTGAATCTAATTCTTCTATAATTTTTACTTTAATTAAGCTTCTAAAGCTGCGTATGCGTTGTCTAAAGTTTCTTTTAATACTTTAGCAGAGTGTAGCATTTTAGCTTTTTCATCTTCGTTTAATTCTAATTCAACAACTTCACGAACACCTTCGCGTCCTAAGATAGCTGGAGTTCCGATGTATAATCCGTCGATTCCGTAGTGTCCTTCACAGTATCCACTTACAGCTAATTCTACGTTTTCGTCACGTAAGATAGCTTTAACAATTGTGAATAAAGCAAGACCGATTGCGTAGTAAGTAGCGCGTTTACGGTTAATTACTTCGTATGCAGCACGCATAACTTTTTCTTCTACATCAGCGAAGTCTTCTTTAGTGAATTTAGAAGTTTCTAAGAATCTGTCGAATTGTTTTCCATAAACATTTACATTACTCCATGCAGCAAGTTGAGTGTCTCCGTGTTCCCCAATGATATATCCACGAACACTGCTTGGTGCTAAGTTTAATCTTTCTCCTAAGATGTAACGGAATCTTGAAGAGTCAAGAGTAGTTCCTGATCCAACGATTTTGTTTCTTGGGAATCCAGTGAATTTTTGTAAAGCGTTAGTTAATACGTCTACTGGGTTAGATGCGATAACGATTACTCCATCGAATCCTGAAGCTACGATTTGTTCTGACATATCTTTAACAACTTTCATGTTTTTGTCTACTAAGTCAAGACGAGTTTCACCTGGTTTTTGAGGAAGACCTCCAGCGATTACGATTACGTCTGCATCAGCACATTGCTCGTATCCACCTGAAGTTACTTTAATAGGTGGTACTAATGCTCCACCGTGATTAAGGTCCATCGCTTCACCTTCAGCTTTTTCAGCGAAGAAGTCGATTAATCCTAGTTCTTCACAAAGTCCGCTTGAATATAATTGATAAGCAAAGCTCATCCCTACCATTCCTGCTCCTATTAAAACAACTTTTCTATTTTTCGCTTTCATAAGAAAACCTCCATATAATTTATATATTTTTAGATATTTTTAAGTAATTATTTTTACTATTTTATTTTCTATGAGAATAGAATACTACAAGTATCCCTTTTATAGTATAAACATCTCATTTCCTTTAAAATTATATCATACTATTGGAAAAAAAGAAAGTGTTTTTATCCCTTTGAATTATACCTTCTTGTTATTAATCTAAACAAATTTCCATATATTTTTTACAATTTATTAAGTTATTTTTCATTAATATTTAAAACGTTTTCTTGTTGTAATCTTAATTTTTGCTTATACCAATATTATAAGATAATTTTTCAATTTTATTTTAATTTTTAAAAAATCACTGTTTTTTTATATTAAATTTCTTATTCTTGTACTATTATTTTTCTATAAACTGTACTTTGTATTAATTTCTATAATTATATGTAGTACTATTTGCTTATTTTTTCTGTATTATTTAATTTTTTATTCTTGTTTCTTTGAATTTTTTTGTAAATAATTTAAAAGAAAAAAAGAATAACTAACCTTTATTATTTTCTCAGAAATAGCTAGCTAGTTACTCTTTTTTATTATTTTTCTATTATATTTCCTTTAGAACTACAGTGAATTAATGTCACTAGTAATACTGCTGATGTCGCTATTAAAACATATAGCGCTTTATTCCAATCAGAGATATCTCTGATATATCCTAATAATGGTGGGAATATTGCCGCTAATAAGTATCCCCCTGATTGTGCTAAACCTGAGATATCAGCCGCTTCACTTTCATTTCTTGATTTAGCTGAGAATAGATACATAACATATGAGAATGATCCTCCTCCAGCTAACGCGAAGATAACTATAAATGTTAGCATTAATACGAAGTTCCCACTTGTCGAAAGCATTCCAACAAGTGACACGATATATCCAATAGTAATTACTGTAGGAATAATTAATTTATTATGTAATTTATCCGCTAAAATCGGTACTATAAAAGTAGATGGAAATTGAGCGAATTGACTAATTGATAATAATAGTCCTGCTGTTTCAGGTGAGAAATCTTTACTAATCATAATTTCAGCAAACCATGAAACACTGCAATAGAATAATGCAGATTGTAATCCCATACTCAACATAATCGTCCACATTTTAGAATGTTTAAAGTATCCATGGACTTTTTCGTGTTTTTCTTCGATTTCAGCTACATTATTATTTTTTGATATCGCTGTGTAGATAAAGATATTGATAATTGCAATAATAATCCAAATATTAACCGCAAGTCCTGTTGAAAATTTTTCTCCACCTATATTTGTACTTAATAGTGGATAACTGATACCCGCAGCAACCGCAGCTCCTACATTCATAACAACTGCATAAAAACCAGTCATAACCCCTAGTTTTTCTGGGTAATATTTCTTAACTAATCCTGGTAATAATACATTACCTACTGTTATTCCTACTCCTACGATAAATGTCATAAGGAAGAATACATAAGTATTAATGTAAAATCTAAATCCTAAACCTACAGTTATAATTACCGCAGCTAATAATATTGTCTTTTCTAAACCTACTTTATTTGATAATTTTGCTACCATTGGACTAAATATTGCAAAGGCAATTAAAGGTATTGTTGTGATAAATCCAGCAACCGTATTATTGATATCTAATATAGATTTTAATGGTCCAACGATTGCACCTACTGCTGTAATAGGTGTTCTAAGAATAAGTCCTAAAAAAACAACACCTAATAAAATTAATATGCTACTTTTTTTCTTTGTCATTGTTCCTCCTAAATAAACTTTGAAAAGGGAGTAACTTAAAAATACTGATTTTATATAAATCATATTAACAAAGTCACCCCCGTATAATCATATAGATAACCTGCTATTTTTTATTTTTTCAGTTTTTCTATAGATCATCACGTTTTTATTTTAATACTTAATCACGAGAATTGTTTTAAATTATTTCAATCCCGTTCCCTATTTTATATTTATTTTTATTAGTAAGTTCTTACTGGTAAAATTAATTCAATAATTTCTCTGTGATAGTCACTTGGTTGAATAATAAACGCTGTTAACTCCCCTGAGAACTTAACGATAATTTCTTCTGCAGCAACCGCAGATACCGCGTCTTTTAGATATTTTCCAGATACAGAGATTTCGAATTTTTCATCTTCTAATGTAGAAGAAACTTTTAATTCTTCTATAGCACTTCCTAAGTCTTTAGATTGAGAAGAAACTTCTAATAGATTATCAGTTACTACTAATTTAATAATATCATCTTTATCTTCTCTACTCATTAATGCAACCCTATCAACTGCACTGAAAAACTCTCTACTGTTGGCCACGAATGTACATTCAAAAACAGTAGGAATAAGTTTATTAGTATTTGGATAATTTCCGCTGATTAATAATACTGTATAAATTACATTTTGGTAGTAAAGAACTATTCTATTGTTTTCATAGAAAATTTCTACTTGATCTTTTCCATTTTCTATCATTCTTTGGAAATAAGTTAGAGCTTTTCTCGGAATAATTAAGTTAAACTCTTTGTTGCTATCTTCATCATTTAGCGTAACTTGTCTTCTACTTAGGCGATATGAATCTGTTGCTGTCGCTGTTAAGATTTTGTTACTTAATGAGAAGTTAACCCCTTCAAGAATAGGTCTTTGATCGTTAGGTGCTGTACAAAATACTGTTTCTTTTATAATATCATTGAAAACATTAGCTTCTAATTTAAGACTGTTTTCTTTAGAGATAACTGGGAATTCTGGATAATCATTTGCATCATATCCTTTTACGTTAAATTCACTTTTACCTGATTTAACTAAAATATTGTTACCAACTGTTTCTATCTCTATTAAATCTGTTGGTGCTTTTCTAATTATTTCTATAAAATTACGAGAAGGTAATACTACTTGTCCTTCTTTTTCTATAGTAATAATTTCTTTATCATCTTCGTAACTATTTACAGAATATTCTACAGATACTAAAGAATCACTTGCTTTTAATATAAGCTTATCTTTTTCTAATTCTATTTTTATTCCTTTTAAAATTTCAAAAAGAGAATTAGGTGCAATTACTCTTGAGACATGATTTAAGCCATCAAGAAAATTTGATTTAGTTATAGTAAATTTCATGTTTTCTCCTTATATATAATATATATTTAATAAAATAATAATAATAAGGGCTGTAAAAACTGTGGAAAACTAAAGATAACTCAAAAATTATGAATTTTCCCTTGTTAATAACTTGTGAAAAAATACATTAATATCTTTAGTAGATTTTAACAGCTTCTTATATTTTTCCTAAACGTTCTTTTATTACTTCTATATCTTCAAAAATCTCAGGATTTTCATCTTTGCTTAGTTTTGCTATCTTATTGAATGAATAAAGAATAGAAGTATGATCTTTATTAAAACAATCACCTATAGATGGGAATGATAATGTAGTAAGTTCCCTACATAAGTAGATAGCTATATTTCTAACCTGAACAACTTCTTTTTTACGAGAAGATGAAAGAATATCATCAACCTTGATTTTATAGAAGTCTGCACACACATTAATAATATTCTCAGGTGAGATATTTTTTCTAGGTGAAGTTTTCGCGCTTTTCAGTATTTCCTCGGCAATACTAAGTGAAGGTTGTTCATGTTTAGAAGTTGCTGTAAACTTAATACGTTTAAGAACACCTTCAAGCTCTCTTATATTAGAAGATACATTGCTAGAAATATAAGTAAGTGTCTCTTCATCTAGTTTAATATCGAACTGTTCACACTTGAATTTAATAATTGCCATACGTGTTTCGAAGTCAGGTGGTGTAATGTCCGCAGTTATCCCTTGACTGAATCTAGTAACTAATCTATCTTCCAAATCATTAAGTTGAGATGGCGAGCGATCACTTATAAGGACGATTTGTTTCTGATTCATTTGTAGCTCGTTAAAAGTATGGAAAAATGCGTTTTGTGTTTCAGTTTTGCCTGATAAGAATTGAATATCATCGATTAAAAGAGCATCAACGTCACGGTATTTTCTTCTAAAGTCTTCATCCGCATTAGTATAGTTGTTTTTATCTTTCATCGGTTTAATAGAAGCAAGAAATTCATTTAAAAACTTCTCAGATGAAATACATTCAATTTTAAAATCAGGAAAATTAGCTTCCATTTCATTTCCAATAGCGTGAAGTAAGTGTGTTTTTCCTAGTCCAACACCTCCATAGATAAATAGAGGATTATAGATACCACCAGGGGAAACTGCAACGTTCCATGCTATATTATGTGTAAAAGCATTCCCTTCCCCTACTACGAAATTTTCAAAAGTGTAGTTTTTATTAAGCGTAGGATTTTTTTTGCTCGCTGTAATATTTTTGTTAGGGACAGGATGTTTATAATCTTCTAGAGGAAAAGTTTGTTTCTGATAGAAATGTTGTGCTCCAGAAGGCTTATCACCTTGAAGAAAATTCTGTCTAATTAGATTTTCAGCTGCTGGTTTTTCTTCAACAACATGAGGTGTAATTAGAGGAATATCAGTATCAAGTGAAGTATATTCTATATTAAAATCAAAACCAGTATTTTTCTTTAGTATTTCTTTTAATTTTTGATCATAAGCACCTTGAATAAATTGAGAAATAAGAGCTTCTTTACTAGTAATAACTATTGATTTTTTCATAAAATCGACATTATCTATAGAAGCACCAGAAAACCAAGTATCAAAAACATGAGGATCAACGGTACTTTTTAGTTCACGAAGAATAATTTCCCATAAGAAATTAGAATTACTCAATGAAATACCTCCTTAAAAAAATATATAAATAATTATAGCATAGATTGGTAATAAAATAAAACATTAGTTATTCACAAGTTGTTAACAGAAGTTATTAACTATGTGTAAAAAAGAAGAATAAAAAGCTGTTAATATGTTAAAAAGAAAAGAAATAAAATAAATAATAAACAAGATTTAAAAGGTTTTTAACATCTTTCAAGATAGATATAAATATACTTAAAGAGTTTTTCACACACAATTAACACCTGTGAATAACTTTTAAATGTGAAATTGTTAATAACTTTATAAATTTGTTAAAAACTAAAGAAAAAAGAAAATGTTTTCTAGATATTAATATAGTTATTAACAAAGATATGTGGATAACTTATAATAAACTGTGGAAAACTATAAAGAAGATATACTTAAATATTTTTTTATACTGAAAAACAAAAATTAACAGCTTATTAACAACATTATCTATTAGTACATGGAGTATTATTTTTATCCATAATGAAAGAAATAAGAATTTTAATCGGTGTTTACCCAAAAGTCCTAAAATTCTTAAAAGTTCATAAAAAAACTCATAGACACAGTGTTTTATTGATATCTAAATTCGCTTTATGAAAGCTTTTTAGATATCTAATAAACTACTGCGAGAGTGACTCGACAAAATCTTGTTTCTACAAAATCATGATTTTTGAGTTACTCCCATTTTATAGTATATTTGTGCCTATCTAGATTTTTTTTAGAAAAAATGAGGTTTTTACTTGATAAATTATTTTAGATATGTTAAACTAATTCAGTTATTACATCTATCTAAGTAAAGAAAAGAAAACTCGAGGAGGACAAAATGAAACGTACGTATCAACCAAATAAAAGAAAACATTCAAAAGTACACGGATTTAGAGCTAGAATGAGCACTAAAAACGGAAGAAATGTATTAGCAAGACGTAGAGCTAAAGGAAGAAAAGTTCTTTCAGCTTAATGTTTGCACAGAGGGTATCACGAAAGTGGTACTCTTTTTTTATTAACTGGTCCTAAAAAATAAGAAAGATAGTTGTAAAAAGTTAAATAAACTGTTAAAATATTAGTGTTAAGAAAGGTTTTAAAATGAAAAAAGAATATAGAGTAAAAAGAAGTCAAGATTTTGATAATATAATAAGAAAAAAACAATCTTTTGCGAATAGACAGTTTGTTATTTATTATCAAAAAAATAATTTAGACCATATGCGTTTGGGTATTTCTGTTAGTAAAAAATTAGGAAAAGCCTTTGAACGTAATAAAATAAAAAGATACATACGAGAAACTTTTAAAACAAGAAAAGAACTTGTTAAAAACTATGATATTATAGTGATAGCAAGACCAGGTGCTAAAGATATGCCATTCTTAGAGTTCGGCAGCAGCATCGATCATGTTTTAAAAAGATCAAAACTTATGAAAGCGAAGAGGAGTTAAGAATGGAAAAAGAATATTATTATGTTGGAGTTACTGTAGATGAGGCTATAAAAAAAGGATTAAAAGACCTAGCTTTAACAGAAGATGCAGTAAAAATTGAAGTAATCGAAGGTGGGAGCGCAGGTATTTTCGGTTTATTTAAAAAAGAAGCAAAAGTAAAATTAGTTCCATTAGATGAAGATTATAATAAAGAAGAAGCTGTTGAATTAGCTAAAACAACTGAAGAAGTGGTTGAAGTTGAGAAAGTAGCAGAAAAAGAACAAGAAGTTGAAGTAAAAATAACAGAGCAAGAAGAAGTTGTTGTAGAAAAAGTTGTAGAACAAGAAGTTCACGTAGAAGAAACAAAACCAGAAGTAGAAGAAACTGTTGTTACAGCTGAACACGATGAAGAACCTGTAAAAAAAGCTAAAAGAGAAGATTATATCGTAAAAAATAAAGATCGTATTGTAAATTATCTACAAAATATTGTTGTTGCGATGGGATATCCTGATGCAACTGTAGATTTTAGAGAAGATGGTAATCGTCACTTTACTTTAAATATTAAAACAGAAGAAAACACTAGTTTAATAATTGGTAAACGTGGAATAACTTTAAACAGTTTACAATTTTTAGTTAATAACTACGCTAAAAAATTCAGTTCACACTACTTCAGAATAGAAGTTGATTGTGATGATTACAGAGAAAATCGTAAGAAAACATTAGAAGAATTAGCGTTAAACTTAGCTAAAAAATCTAAAAAAATCGGAAAACCTGTTGAATTAGAACCAATGACAAGCATTGAAAGAAAAATTATTCACAATGCCTTAACAGGAATTAAAAATGTTGAAACAGAATCACGTGGTGAAGAGCCACACAGATATTTAGTTATTACAGCTAAATAGGAGGCCTAATGAAGTCAGTATTAATAGTTGATGATAGTTCATATTACAGAAGTCGTGGAGCAGAAATTGTTAGTCGTGCAGGATATAAGTGTCATTTTGCAGAAAATGGCGAACAAGCTGTGAGAATGTACAGAAGGATACAACCAGATTTCGTGACGATGGATATTTGTATGCCGATAATGGATGGTTTAGAGGCGACGAAAGAAATTTGTACGAAGTTTCCTGGAGCAAAAGTGCTTATCTGCAGTAGTGTTGGTGAAGTACCCGTGTATAAAAGACAGGCATTTGCTAATGGAGCATGTGGTGTACTGCCAAAAGAGTATGATTTAGATGACTTAGAATTCGCTATTTCAGAAATTGAACTTATGAACGAAGAGAATTAATATCTTATTAAAAACTTTTTAATAAAATAATAAAAAATGAGTAGTTTGGAGATTTATCCAAGCTACTTATTTTTTGTGGTTCTACAAAATTTAGGACTGATGAGAAGAGTCATGAGCTTAAAGCTCAGGAATCCTTTTTTTTTGCTAGTGTATAATATTTTGTGTTTAACATAATTATTGACAGTATCTTTTCTCTTCTGATATAATGAGACCTCAGGAGGTATATTATATGTCTAAACAAAAAATTAATCGCTTTGTCGGATCTATTGGAGCTTTTATTGGGATTCTTGTTTTTATTGCATATATTCCACAAATTATCGCTAACTTACAAGGAGAAAAAGCTCAACCATTCCAACCACTATTTGCAGCAGTTTCTTGTTTAATTTGGGTAATCTATGGTTGGACAAAAGAACCTAAAAAAGACTGGATCCTTATCATTCCCAATGCAGCGGGAGTGATATTAGGTGGTATAACTTTTATTACTTCTTTATAAAAATTATATAAACAAAACCAGAAACTTCATAAAAAAGTTGCTGGTTTTTTATGCTGATTGCAAGCATTCTATTTGTTTGAACGAACTAAACTCAACAATCTTAATCGGACTGATTTTTTCCATCAGTCCGATTTTTTGATGGGCCTTTTTTGTTCGCCCTCCCCTAACCCATTATTAAAAAAGTATATAAAATGTAGCTTGGTCGTATATAGAGAAAAATTTAAAGGAATAGTGTATAATAAATAAGATATGAATTTTTAATTAATATAAAGAGTTAGAAGGAGTTTGAATAATGAGTGAAACAATTTGCGCTATATCGACTGCCCTAGGAGAAGGAGCTATAGGTATTGTTAGACTTAGTGGTGATGAAGCATTTAGTATTGCTGAAAAAATAGTAAGACTACCAAAAGGTAAAACGGTAGCGAGTCTAGCTAGTCACACTATAAATTATGGTAATGTAGTTGATCCAGCTACAAATGAAAAAATTGAAGAAATTATGCTTGTAAAAATGGTAGGTCCGCGTACTTATACTACTGAAGATGTTATAGAAATTAACTGTCACGGTGGTATTGTAACGATTCAAAAAGTACTTGCACTTTGTTTAGAACATGGAGCAAGAATGGCTGAACCAGGAGAATTTACTAAACGTGCCTTTTTAAATGGACGTATAGATTTAACACAAGCAGAGGCTGTAATCGACTTTATTAAGAGTAAAACAGATGAAGCTAGTCAAATAGCTAACAACCAAATGCAAGGACGCTTATCGACGCTTATTAAACGTCTACGTGCTGAAATTTTAGATATACTAACAGTTGTTGAGGTAAATATCGATTATCCTGAATATGATGACTTAGAAATAGAAACGACAAAAACTATTCTTGAAAAATCAACAAGTATTAGAAATAGTTTAGAAAGTCTATTAGAAACATCAAAACAAGGGAAAATTATTAAAGAAGGTATAAATACTGCTATTATTGGACGACCTAACGTTGGAAAGAGCTCACTGTTAAATAACCTACTACAAGAAAATAAAGCTATCGTAACAGATATTGCAGGAACAACTCGTGACGTACTAGAAGAGTATGTGAACATTAAAGGAGTACCAATTAAATTAATAGATACGGCTGGTATTCGTGAAACAGATGATATCGTGGAGCAAATCGGGGTTAAACGAAGTAAAGAAGCTTTAGAAAAAGCTGATTTAGTATTATTCTTATTAAACAGTAGTGAAGAATTAACAGAAGATGATAAAGAATTATTAAAACTAACAGAAGGAAAAACAACTATCGTAATATTAAATAAACTAGATTTAGAGACGAAAATTGATATTGATGAAGTTGAAAAATTAGCGTACAACCACCCTATAATAAAAACATCTATGACAACATACAAAGGAATAGATGAGCTTGAGAAAAACATTAGAGATTTATTCTTCGGTGGAGCTGCTCGTCCAAAAGATGCGACGTACTTATCAAACACACGCCAAATCAATCTTATTCAACGTGCGTTAACAAGCTTAAATGATGCTATAGGAGCAGCAGAGATGGGGCTTGAAGTAGATATGGTACTTATAGACTATACGAATACATTCAACCTATTAGGAGAAGTTATTGGGGAAAACTCTGGTGATGAACTAATAAATGAATTATTCAGTAGATTCTGTTTAGGAAAATAAGCAGTATTATAAAAAAAGTGAATGAAATGCTTTGCGTGAGATATAAAAGAAAAGACGAAAGAAATTGTTTCGCGTGAAATATAAAAGAAAAGATGAAAGAAACTGTTTCGCGTGAAATATAAAAGAAAAATATAAAAGACATTGTTTTGTGCGAGATACAAAAGTAAAGCTGAAAGAAATGTTTCACATGAAACAAAGCTACAAGATAATAAAGATGTTTCACATAAAACAAAAAGGAGAACGAAATGAAATGTATAAGTTTTAATGTCAATGGTCTAAGAGCGATCGTTGGTAAAAATTTTGAAGAAGATTTTAAACAATTAGATGCTGATTTTTTCTGTTTACAAGAGACAAAAATGCAAGCAGGACAATTAGATTTACAATTCGAGGGGTATTATAGCTATTTTAACTATGCTGAGCGTAAGGGATACTCAGGAACAGCTATATACACTAAACACGAGCCATTAAATGTAACATATGGAATAGGAATCGAAGAACATGATACTGAGGGTCGTGTAATTACTCTAGAATATGATAAATTCTTCTTTATTACAGTGTATACGCCGAATTCAGGTAGCGAGCTTAAGCGATTAGAGTACCGCATGAGTTGGGAAGAAGATTTTAAAAACTATTTATTAGAATTAAACAAAACAAAAGGTGTCGTTGTTTGTGGAGATTTAAATGTTGCACACACAGAAATAGATTTAAAAAATCCGAAATCAAACACGAAAAATGCAGGATTCACACCAGAAGAAAGAGAAAAATTCACGAAGTTATTAGATGCTGGCTTTATCGATACATTTAGATATTATAATCCAGACTTAACAGGTGCCTACTCTTGGTGGAGTTACCGTTTTAATGCACGTAAAAATAATGCAGGATGGAGAATTGACTACTTCTTAGTAAGTCGTGATTTAGAAGAGTATTTAGAGAGTGCTGCTATTCACAATGAAATATTCGGTAGTGATCATTGTCCTGTAGAGCTTGAATTAAAAGACAATTTATTGTAAAATATAATATGCGTTGTGGAAAAACCATGACGTATATTTTTAATTATTAGGCTTTAAAGCTTAAATAATTAAAGAAGAATCTTTAATATATTAAATAAAAATGAACGGAGGCGACTTAATTAGAATAAACTATATTGTTAAGTTGCATCCGTTATTAATTTTTAGAAAAGAGGTAATTATGGGACCAAAATTTTATATAGAAGATGTAAATGAGTGGGATTCAAAATATTCAATTGATTACATTAAATTCGATGAATTTGGAGTAATTGATATCGTGAGATTAACTGACGAAAGGGATTATTTAGTCCATGGAAATATAAAGTTACCGATTTTTAATACAGAAAGTGAATATATAGATTACTTAGAAAAAGAAGATATAATAGATCCATTTTTGGTGAAGCAATTAAGGCTCTTAGTAGGTTATAAACCTGAAATGATAACCTTAGATGAAGTTACTTTGAACAATGCATTATTTATAGGCGATCCTAGAGGTAAAAAGAGAGGCACAGGATTCAAAAATGCATTTCAACTTCTAATGGAAGCTACGTTACTATGGGAATTCGCAGCTTTAGAAGCACTTGAAAAAACTATGCAGGTTATAAGAACATTAATACGTGATAAAGAGCATAAAATAAACGATGGACCTATTAGAATAAAAAAGGTGAGCTAATGTTAAGAAAAACAAAATTAGAAGAATTAGAGCAAGTTATGAAGATAATAGAAGATGGTCGTATTTTTTTAAAAGAACAAGGTATAAATCAGTGGCAACATGGAGAACCTAGTAGAGAGACGATTATTAATGATATAAATGAAGGTATTTCTTATGTCTTTGAAAAATCGGGAGAAATAGTAGCAACAGCAATGCTATCTTCTTTTGACGAAGATTATGAACGATACCCTACTCTTTGGACTGCTAATAGTAGTTATTTAGCTATTCATCGTATTTCAACGGCGAGCGATTCACGTAATCAAGGAATCGCTCGTGAAATGATGGAAGACATCTATCTTTTAGCTAAGACTCAAAATGTACAATATTTAAGAATTGATACTCATTTAAATAACAAAATAATGAGAAAATTTTTAAGTAACTTTGGATTCATAGAAAAAGAAATAATAAAACTAACTATGAAAAATAATTTAGATAATAAAGAAAGAATCGCATACGAATTAAAAGTGAAATAATAAAATAGTTTCATGTGAAACAATCATAAATTAAAAAATTCTGTGATGGTTTCACATGAAACAAAAATTCAGGAGGGAAACGATGAAATTTTATTCTTACGAATACTTACAGAGTAAAATAGAACAAAATAACATTGTAGGAATAGTTATTGTAGGTGTACTACTTTTAGTATTGCTCTTTAGTATAGCTAAATATTACAAAAATAAACAAGACACAAAATATAGAGAGTTGTCGATAATACTAGTACTAGGAACAATATTGGCGGTAACTATAGGTATAGGAAACTATCAAGATAAATCTATTTCTTCGAATCAATACAGAAGTTCAGTACAGTTTATCGAAAAAATAGCGGATCATTTAAATGTAGAAAAGACACGTATTTATATTAATAGTGAGGTATCTATAGAAAATTCATTCGTGAAAATCGATGATTCTTACTATAGAGTAATAAGTAGTGGAAAAAAAGATGATTACTTATTAGAGAAAATAGACTTAATAAATCCAGTAGTAGAAAAAGTGGAGGTAAATAAATAATGCAACTTTCATACATAGATATAGCAATAAAACTAGCATTAGGATTAATATCACTAGTATTTGTAATAAATATATCAGGGAAAAGTAACTTGGCTCCATCTTCAGCGAGTGATCAAGTACAAAACTATGTGCTTGGTGGAATAATTGGTGGTGTAATTTATAATCCAGTAATTTCAATTCTACAATATATAAATATATTATTGATATGGGTTATCCTGGTACTTATTCAGAAATGGTTAAAAACAAACAATTCATTTTTTAAGAAAATAGTAGACGGAGAACCAACAACTGTAGTGAAAAATGGAAGAATAGATGTAGAAGCTACTAGAATGAGTGGATTGACAGCCCATGATTTAGCATTTAAACTAAGAAGTCAAGGTGTTTACAGTATTCAAAAAGTTAAAAGAGCCGTGTTAGAACAAAATGGACAGTTAATTATAGTATTAGCAGGTGATGAAAATCCAAAATATCCGATAATAACAGACGGTAACATTCAAATCAATACATTAGAATCACTAGATAAAACAGAAGAATGGTTAAAAGAAACTTTATTAGAAATGGGATATGAAGATGCCTCTAAAATATTTTTAGCGGAATACGATAAAGGACAATTGTATATTATCGAGTATTAATATAATTATTTTTTTAAATAACTAACTTAAATTTTAATAAGATAATAACAAATCAACTAAATAAAAAAATAATAATATAGATTAATATAATAGAAAGTAAAAGCAGGAAATTGAAAAATCAATCTTCTGCTTTTTTTTAATATTATTTTTCGGCGTTAATAAAGTCGTAAGAAGAATCTTCTTGGAATTTTTTAACGACATAAGAACAAGCTGGTTTAATTTTTTTGTTTTGCTCAGCCATATCTTTAACAAGCGCATCTAATAGCTTGCCTGCAACGCCTTGACCTCGAAGTGAAGGATCAACAAAAGTATGATCAGCGACAACTACGTTAGGATTATTAGTAGTAGCATAGGTAATTTCAGCTATAACTCTACCATTTTCATCATATTTAACGAAACCATCATTTGTTTTAGTAAATTCCACATAAACCTCCTGGGATAATCATATAGTGATATGAGTGTTAGTATTGCTATTATATCATAAAAATGATAGAAGGATGAAGATTTAGGTTGAGGAAAAAAAGGAGGGATAGAGATATAAAGTGTAGAAATATCTTTAAAAGTGTAATAAGAGAAATAAAATATGATTAATAGCAGTAATTTGTTAAAAGAAATGTGTAAGTTACTATCTTTTCTAAGGTCCACACCTACTCTTTTTATTATATGTTTTATAAAAATTGATGGTTTTTTGTTAGTATTCCATTGTTATTTGATATTAGATTGTCCATTTTTTCTTCGTTGATACCCCTTGTTTTTAATTTTCTAGGTTTATTATTTTCTTCGCTACTTCTATTCCTTTTTTGCTAACTATTTCTATTAGTTTTCATTTTGGTAGTCTCTATTCTTTTTTATTAGTTGCGCCTATTATTTATTACATCTTTTTCTTGATATTTTTCTTTGTTTTTTATCTCCTGTTTCCCTTTTTGCATTTTACAATTGAAAAAAATTACAAAATTATTATTTCTTAAATTAAAATAAATAGTTTTACTAAATTTTCATTTATCAAATAATAAATAAATTAAGATATTTTTATAGTATTTTTTATTTTACATCTTATAGAAGAAAAATAAAACGGTTTATTTTTTTGAAAAAAGTTGTTGACAAATATATAAAATGGGTGTACAATGAGTTTAAATTTAATACACAAACGTTGAAAAGATAAGTAGATTAATACGTAGCTACAACAGAGAGTTGCTGGTTGGTGTGAAGTAACATGGTGAAGATTAGTTGAAAATGGTCTTAGAGTTTTGTTTATCTAATAGGTAAACACGTGAGCTGCACGATATAGCACACAGTATAAACATGTACTGAATAAGGTACTAATCGCAAGATTAGTATAAACTAGAGTGGTAACGCGAATTAAGATGATCGCCTCTATTGCAAACGCAATAGGGGTGTTTTTTTATTATCTAAAACACAGAACTTATCAAAACGTAGAAAAGAGGAAATATATTATGACAAGAAAATTTAGTTTTGAAACATTACAATTACATGCAGGGCAAACAGTTGGAGATACAAAAGCAAGAGCTGTCCCTATTTATCAAACAACATCATTCGTTTTTGATGATACTCAAGATGCAGCTGATTCATTTGCATTAAGAAAAGCTGGAAATATTTATACGCGTATTACCAATCCTACTACGGCAGTCTTTGAAGAAAGAATTAATGCTTTAGAAGGTGGAGTTGGGGCATTAGCTGTAGCTTCAGGAATGGCTGCAATTACATATGTATTCCTAACATTAGCTCATGCAGGAGATCACATCGTATCTTCTAAAAATGTATATGGTGGAACATATAACCTATTGAAACTTACTTTACCACGCTATGGTGTAGAGTCAACTTTTGTTGATCCAGATAACTTTGAAGAAATTGAGCAAGCAATTACTGATAAAACTAAAGCTCTATTTGTAGAAACATTAGGAAACCCATTAGCAAATGTTGCTGACTTAGAAAAATGGGCTGAGATTGCTCATAAACATAAAATTCCATTAGTAGTTGATAACACGTTTGCTAGTCCATACTTAATTAATGCATTTAGCCATGGTGTAGATATTATTATTCACTCTGCGACTAAATTCATTGGAGGACACGGTACATCAATCGGTGGTGTTATCGTAGATAGTGGTAAATTCGACTGGGAAGGTAGTGGAAAATTCCCACAATTAGTTGATGAAGATCCAAGTTACCACAACTTAAGTTATACAAGAGATGTAGGACCTGCTGCGTTCATTACAAATGTAAGAACACAGTTGTTACGTGATACAGGAGCAGCATTATCACCATTTAACGCATTCTTATTATTACAAGGTTTAGAAACATTATCTTTACGAGTAGAGCGTCATGTAGAAAATACTCAAAAAGTAATAGACTTCTTAGTAAAACATCCTAAAGTAGCATCAATCAACTATCCAGGATTAGAAGGAAACAAATATTATGAATTAGCTAAAAAATACCTACCTAAAGGTAGTGGATCAATCTTCTCATTTGATGTTGTTGGAGGAGAAGAAGCAGCTCGTAAAGTAATTGATAGTTTAGAAATTTTCTCAAACTTAGCGAATGTAGCTGATGCGAAAAGTTTAGCTATCCACCCAGCCTCAACAACACATGGACAATTAAGTCCAGAGGAATTACAATATACAGGAATTACTCCACAGCAAATTAGATTATCAATTGGATTAGAAAATGCGGATGATCTAATTGAAGATTTACGTTTAGCTTTAGAAAATATCTAAGAGAAAAGTTTCACAAGAAACATTTAATTAAAATAATTAATATTTTATTAAAAATTGTGGATTAAGAAAGAATTTTTAATACCCTTGACAGCCATTTATTTTAATATTAATATACTTAAATAAATATCATCTTAATCCACAATTTTCTCTTTTTGAATAGAGATTATTTAGAAGTATGAAATAGAAACAAAACAGTGTGGAAATTTCATAATACTACTTCTGAGTAATCTCTGTTTTTGATTGGAGATAGGAATTTTGAAGATAATATTAATTTTTTGTAGATATATATCAAATAAAATATGTTTATGATATAATTTTAGTAATAATAGTAGCTAAGGGGTGAACATATGTATAAAGTAATGATAGTAGAAGACGATGAGATAATTTCTAATTCTATAGCAGGATACTTACAAAAGTGGCAGTATGCTACACACGAAGTTGTAGATTTTCAAAATGTAGTTAAGGAATTTGTGGAACAATCACCAGACGTAGTATTAATGGATATTAATCTACCTTACTTTGATGGTTATTATTTTTGTGAAGAGATTAGAAAATTGTCAAAAGTGCCTATAATTTTTATTTCATCTGCGAATGATGATATGAATATTGTGATGGCTATGAATATTGGTGCGGATGATTTTATTGAAAAGCCATTTAAGCTAGTTATTTTGAAGGCAAAAATCGAAGCCCTACTCCGCCGTGTTTATAATTTTAGTGGATCATCGAATCTTGTAGTGTATAAGGATGTAATTTTTGATATGAGCCGTGATGAGGTAAAATATCAAGATAATCTCGTTGAACTTACTAAAAATGAAGGTAAAATTCTTACAGTATTATTAGAAAACAGAGAAAAAATAGTAACGAGAGAAGAAATAATTACCGCCTTGTGGCAAAGTGATAACTTTATCGATGAAAATACCTTGTCTGTTAATATAAATAGACTTCGTGCAAAATTAAAAAGCATAGGAATAGATGAATTTATTACTACTAAAAAAGGTAAAGGATATATCGTCTAATGGAAATATTAAAAAGTTATTTAAAGAAAAACATAAAAGTTTATATTTTATTTGTAGTTTTTATTGCCATATTTTTCATTATGTTTTATTTGTATAATTTGCCACTAGAAGCTCTAATATATACAGGAAGTTTTTGTTTTTTTGCAGCTCTTATAGCTAGCTTTTTAGATTTTGTTAATTATAGAGAAAGTTATAAAAAATTAAAATTTCTAGAGCAAAATATTCTAAATGATCTAGACGTTCTGCCAAAAAGTTTGGATACCAGAATAGATTATTATCATAAAATTATAGAGAAATTATATGAAGAATTAGAAAAATTAACCCAGGAAAATCGACAAAAAAACACAGATATGGTTGATTACTACAGTATGTGGGTTCATCAGATAAAAACACCGATTGCAGCGATGAATTTTCTATTAGACAATGAAGAAGTAGATCAGAAAAACTTACAGCAAGAATTGTTTAAAATAGAACGTTATGTTGAGATGGTTCTAACGTACATAAGATTAGATAGCACGTCATCAGATTACGTTATTACTAAGATTAATCTTGATGAAGTAGTGAAAGATAGTGTAAAAAAATATGCGACTATATTTATTAACAAAAAAATTAAATTAAACTATGTTTCACATGAAACAATGGTAATTAGTGATAAAAAATGGTTGAGCTTCGCCTTCGAACAAATACTAGGTAATAGTGTGAAGTATACTAGCACTGGTGGAGAAATTATAATAGAAACCTGTGAAAATAAACTAATTGTAGAAGATAACGGTATGGGTATTAAAGAAGAAGATTTACCTCGAATTTTCGAAAAAGGTTTTACAGGTTTTAATGGAAGATATGAAAAAAAATCTAGTGGTTTAGGTTTGTATTTATGTAAAAAAACTCTAGATAAGCTAGGGCATCATATTGAAATTTCTTCAAAAGTAGGTGAAGGAACTAGAGTAGAAATAACATTCCCAAAAGAAGATACTTTAAGGGATTAGATAAAAACAAATCAATAAGGGATCCTCTTGAGAGTTAGATTATGAATTTAACTTTTAAGGGGATTTTTTAATTTAACAAGTGAGACTGGATATAAATTGATAAACTCCCAAAGTAAGTTAGCTATAAACTCGACAAAATTTACTTGAGGGAATTGAACTAAAAGTCTTAAATTAAAAAAAAGTGTATATTATAAATCATAGACGCAGGGGGTTATTGATATCTAAATTCGCTTTATGAAAACTTTTAGATATCTAATAAATCACTAGAAGAAATAATTCGCTAAAATTACAAAAAGTAACTTGATGGAGCAACTTAAAAATCGAGATTTTGGAGAAATCAATTTTGTCGAGATGTCCCCTCAAAGTTTATTAGATGTAAAATTTATAAAACCTAAAAAGCCACTTGATATATATATATATTATAATGTAAATAAAATTATTTTCTAACTAATAGAATAAATTATCTGAAAACTATCTTGTTTTAGTTTATTTTATTTGATAGAATAGTAGTAAGGTATAAGGAGGGAAAAGATGAAGCAGTATTTAAAGAAAAGATATTTAGAAAATAGTTTGTTACTTTTACTAATTATTTTTGGGGGAGCATGTAAGGTTGTCGCTGCGTATTTTATAGGGGATGGATTTAACGAATTAATTAAATCGAATACCGATGGCTTTTTCTATAATATAGCCTATGCGGGTATCGTGTTTTTATTATATTTAGTTTCTATTTATATAAAAATTCCGTATGAAAACTATGTAGTGCAAAAAATGATAACTGATATTAGATGTGATGTTGTTGATGCAATTTCTAAAAACAACTATGCTAATTTCAATAAGAAAAATAGCGGTGATTACATATCGTGGCTTAGTAATGATTTGATGATTGTTGAGGAAAAAGGATTTGGTAATTTTTATCAAAGTATTACAGCGATAATAGAGACGCTTTTAGCTATAGTTGGACTATTTGCATTCCACTGGTCGATTATCGTTTTCTCTATAGTAATGAGTGTTCTTACACTAGTTTTACCAGCTCTTGCGCAAAAATCTATCCAGAATAAAGCTCAGAGATACTCAGGCTCATTAGAAAAATTAATAAGTAAAAATACAAATTATTTACAGGGATTCGATAGTTTACTATCTTTCAATAAATTAGGAATTTTGAAAAAAATTGTAGCAAACTCTTCTAATGAAGTATTAAAAGAATCTGTGTCTCTAAGAAAAAGTGTCGGATTAGCCGGAGTCCTAGGTGGTTTAGGGAATTTAGTAGGGCAAGTTGGTGTAGTATTACTAACGGGAATACTGGCACTAAAAAATATTGTAGGCTTTGGATCTATTTTAACGGTAGAGTCACTAACATCTACGATTTTTAATTCAGTAGGAAATATTATGAATATTACGGTAGAGTTAAATATCGTAGTGCCAATCTTTGAGAAATTCGAGAAATTCAAAGAAGAGGCTAAGGCAATTAATGACAAAGATACTGGCAAGAAATTATTAAATGAAGAAATTGAAACTATAGAATTAGAGGATGTTTCTTATAAATATGAAGAGAAGAGTGTATTAAAAAATATTTCGTATGCATTTAACAAATATGGTAAATACGCTATTGTCGGAGAAAGTGGCAGTGGGAAATCTACATTGTTAAAATTATTGACAGGAAGAATAGAAAATTACGAAGGTGCAATTAAATTTAATGGTGAAGAACTAGAGGGTCTTAATAAGCATAGCCTGTATGATAAGATGCTATATATCCCACAAGAGCCGTATATTTTCACAGAAAGTCTAAGATTTAATATAACGCTAGGTGATGATTATGCTGATGAAAAAGTCAAAGACGTGTTAGAAAGTGTAGGATTAGGAGAGTTTCTGGCAAGTCTTGAGGATGGCTTAGATACTGAATTTGTGGAAGGTGGTAAGAATTTATCAGGTGGTCAAAAACAAAGAATAGCCTTGGCTCGTGGAATTATTAGAGAGAAAAAAGTAGTGCTGTTAGATGAGATAACTTCTAATTTAGATAAGGATAATGCAGAGAAAATAGAAGAACTTCTATTAACTAATCCAGAATTAACGGTAATTCTAATCACACACAGACTAGATAGCAACTCTGAACAAAGATTTACAGATATATTGAGATTATAATTTCCCAGGAAATAAAGTTGATAAAGTATTTGAAATCAAATAAAAAGTAATAAATATCCCAATCTTACAAAAGTGTAAGGTTGGGAGCTTTTTTGTAA
>NZ_CAUQNQ010000021.1:0-22277 GCF_963519265.1 uncultured Gemella sp.
ATTTAAATCTTGATGCTTATGGTTGGTATTTAGATTTACGTAAATATGGTTCTGTAGAACATGCTGGATTTGGTCTAGGTTTAGAGCGCACTGTTGCTTGGATTACTGGTAACGGGCACGTTCGTGAAACTGCTCCATTCCCACGTTTATTAAACAGATTAACACCATAGGAGTTTTAAAATGATCAATATCAATATAAAAGGTCTTTTAGTTGATGCTGATTTTTTAATGAATTATACTTCTCATAACTTATCTGGAGAGGAAGCTATGTTTCTTCTTCAGATAAGTTATTTGACAAACCAAGGGAAAATACCTTTTTCAATAGACTTATTTAAAAATAAGATGAATATATCTGAAAATGAGATTTTTTCTATGCTTGATAATTTAATTAATAAAGGAAGCATAGTTATATCACCTGAAAGCAAAATTAAATTTAGTATCTTTGATAATAAAGATGCGTATTATACATTACGTGAGTTGTTAAAATTAGTAGAGCGTGTTACTGGAAGAATATTAACTTCTAAAGAGATTGATATAGTGACTTCTTGGTTCGAAAAACAATATACAAAAGTACAGATAGATGAGGCTTTAACTTTGTCTAAGAATATTAATTATGTTAATGGCATTTTAAATAACAAGCTTACTAAAGAAGTAAAAACAGAAAGTGGAAGTAGTTTAGGTTATGACTGGTTTAACAAATAGACAAAAGAAGATTAGAGCAAAAAAAATCATGGAATATTTGGATAAAATATTTCCTGATGTAGAGTGTGAACTTGATTTTTCTAATAATTTGGAGTTGGTTATTGCTGTTCTCTTATCAGCTCAATGTAAAGATGAATACGTAAATAGAGCTACGGTGGGATTATTTGAACATTATAAGACAATAGATGATTATGCCGATGCTAAGGTAGAAGATATTGAAAAATATATCCGTACATTAGGTCTTTATAAGGCAAAATCGAAAAATATAGTTGGAATGGCTAATATGCTAAGGGATGTTTATGGTTATAAAATTCCGCAGACTAGAGAAGAGTTAGAAAAGCTACCTGGTGTAGGAAGAAAGACTGCTAATGTTGTTCTTTCAGTTGGATTTAATATCCCTGCTATTGCTGTTGATACACATGTTGAACGTGTAGCGAAAATGTTTGGATTAGCTGAATTAACGGATAGTCCGCTTCAGGTAGAAAAAGCATTAATGTCGATTTTTCCTATGGAAAGCTGGGGAAAGATACATCACCAACTTATTCATTTAGGTCGTTATAAACTGCCGGCAAGAGGTGAGCGAACTATTGACCCAGAATTGGAAAAATTATTAGTATTGAAATAAGAGGAGAAAGAATATGTTAATTATATTTATATTGGCGTGTTTTCTAATATTGCTAGATCAACTTAGTAAAAATTTCATAGTTAATCATTTCGCATTAGGAGAAAGTAAGAAAGTTATAGAAAATTTCTTCAGTATTTCATCTCATAGGAATAGAGGTGCTGCATGGGGAATTTTACAAGATAGTCGTCTGTTTTTCTTAGTCGTTACGATTATTTTTATTGCGATTTTAACTTACTATTTATTTAAACAAAAAAATTCTTTATCTAATTTTGATAAAGGAACTTTTGCCTTAATATATGGTGGAGCAATTGGTAATTTTATTGACAGATTAACTAGACATGAGGTAGTTGATTTTCTTGATTTTAGAATTTTCGGATATGATTTTCCTATATTTAATTTAGCGGATTGTTTTATTTGTGTAGGGGTAGTATTTTTACTATTTAAGATTTATAAAGAAGAAGAGAAATAATAATAGAGAGCGGACTTTTTAGGTCATGCTCTCATTTTTAAATTATGCTAGTAAAGAAGATGCAAATATTTAATGGGGATGACCAAAAGTCCTAAAATTTAACAAAGTGTATATGAAAACTCATAGACGCAGTGATTTATTGATATCTAAATTCGCTTTGTAAAAGTTTTTTAGATATTTAATAAACTGTGCAGGGATGACTCAAAATCTTGTTTTTTAAGAAATCATGATTTTTGAGTCACATCCTATGAAACAGCAGGAAAAGTTGACAAAAAAGAGAGTTTATATTAGAATAGGTTATGAGATAGAAAGAAGCCTTTTTAATCTCCTTTCCAGTCTCGATTCGTTTAAACGTAAATAATCTATAGTGATATAGAGGTGTAATAGAAGCACGTTACACTGCTTGGCAGAGCTTAAGAACTGTTCCTCGGCGATGAGCCTAAGAAGCACAATGAGGAGTTAGTCGATCACCACTTTGACTAATCGTAAGACCTGGTTGAGTCCTTTTCTAACCCGTGCTTAATTTTATTTTGTGGAGTGAAAATGGATAATGTTGATTTGAAAAAATTGTATGATGACTATAAAAATAATTTTCATAATAATTCTTGTAAAGTAGAGATTAATTATAAAAAATTAGGTGAATTTGTAGTCAAATTCAATATTTTAGATTTACATCATTTATTTGGTATACACAAACTTGAAAAAATTAGTGCTAGTAAAACAATAAAACTTTTAGAGAATAATGAGTTAGATTTAATAAAATATAGAAATTATAAAAAAATTAATGAAGTTGTTGATAGAATTAATAATTACAATTTTATTTCAGAAATTTTTATTGAAAAAAAGTATAATTATTGCGTATTAGATAAAGATTTGAATAAAAATACCATGAACTTATCTATTGTATTTTATAAAGAAGATGAGGATAAATATGTGGTATTTGGATTGAGAAAAATCTATAATAATGTATTTGTTCCTACTACTTTATATGAAGGTAGAGGAACTGCAGTATATAAAAGTCGTAGGCAAACAACAATAAATAATATTAAATGGTTAGGGGCTGACCAAAAGTCCTAAAATTTAACAAAGTGTATATGGGAACTCATAAATGCAGTGGTTTATTGATATCTAAATTCGCTTTGTAAAAGCTTTTTAGATATCTAATAAACTGTGCGGGGGTGACTCAAAATCTTGTTTTTTAAGAAATCATGATTTTTGAGTCGCTCCCATTTTTTGTTATAATAAGATTATATTAGTATAAATATAAAGGAGTTTTAAATGTATTATTGTACATATGAAAGTAAAATAGGACTTTTATATTTAATTTCAGATGGCGAAAGTCTTTGTGGGTGTTATTTAGAAAATCAGAAGTATTTTCCTAGTAATATTGATAAATATTTTTTGAATGAAGAATTAAGTATATTAGTGAAATCTAAATCCTGGTTAGAAAAATATTTTAATGGTGAAAATCCAAGTATAGATGAAATTCCCTTGAATTTTATTGGAACTGAATTTAGAAATACAGTATGGAAAGTACTCAAAGAAATTCCCTTCGGTGAAGTAATTACATATAGGGATATTGCAGAAATAATCGCAAAGAATAGAGGTATAAAAACTATGTCAGCTCAAGCAGTCGGAGGAGCGGTTGGGCATAATCCACTGTTAATTTTTATTCCATGTCATAGAGTAATAGGGGCAGACGGAAGTTTAACAGGTTATGCTGCTGGTCTTGAAAATAAGAGATTTCTATTAAATCTAGAATCTGATAATAATCATTATTAATTAAAGGATGAAATACCGTCCAACAATAGAAGAATATACGAAAATATGGTATAATTAAATAGATTAAATTCTTTTTTAGGAGAAATAAATGAACGATAAAAAAATAGTATTTATGGGAACTCCAAAGTTTGCTGTTCCTGTTTTAGAAATGTTAATAGAAAATTACGGAGTAGATTTAGTTATTACTCAGCCTGATAAAAAAGTCGGAAGAAAGAAAGTATTAACGCCACCTCCGGTGAAAGTTGTTGCTTTAGAGAATAATATTAAAGTATTACAGCCTGAAAAAATATCAACAGATGAAGAGACTTATAATACATTAAAAGAGTTGAATCCGGATATTATTATAACTGCAGCATATGGGCAGCTTATACCTGAAAAGATATTAGAAATTCCAAAACATAAATGTATTAATGTTCATGGATCTTTATTACCGAAATTACGTGGTGGAGCTCCTATTCAGTATTCAATACTTGAAGATCACGGGAAAACTGGGATAACAATTATGTATATGGTTAAAAAACTGGATGCCGGAGATATGATTTCAAAAGTAGAGGTTGATATTCTAGATAGTGATAACTATGAAACTCTACATGATAAACTGTCAATTGCAGGGCGTGATTTATTAAATGAAACTCTTCCAAAAATATTTAGTGGTGATATCAGACCAGAAAAACAAGATGACGCAGAAGCAACATTTGCTCGCAATATCTTAAGAGAAGACGAGAAGATTGACTGGAATACATCAGCTAGAGATGTATTTAACAAAGTTCGTGCATTAGATCCAACACCTGGAGCATTTACTTATTTAGAAGGTAATGTGTTAAAAATTTGGTCAACTGAAGAAGTTAAGCAAGACTTTGAATCTAATTTTGATAAAGTAGGAACTATTATTAAACAAGATAAGAAAAATATTTATATTTTATGTGGTAATAATACTGTGTTAAAAGTCAATGAACTTCAAGTTTCTGGTAAAAAACGTATGCCAGTAGTTAATTTCTTATCAAATAAAAAAGACTATGTAGGTACCGTATTAGGTGAAGAAAATGAGTAATATTAATGCTCGACATATTGCTTACGAGGTTTTATATACAATTATTCAGGAAGATGGCTATAGTAATATTACTTTAAATAAATATTTTAATCAGTATAAGGTTGAAGAACAAGATAAGAGGTTTATTAGTGAGGTAGTATATGGGACTATAAAAAATAAACTGTATCTTGAACACATTCTTAAATCTTATTTGAAAGGTAGAGTAAAACCTAAAGTTAAAGTTATTTTATTAATGAGTATTTATCAATTACTTTACATGGATAAGACACCAAATTTTGCTGTTATCGATGAAGCTGTTAAATTAAGTAAGAAAATTGCAGGGAATATCACAGGGAAATTTGTTAATGGTATTCTTAGAAATATCGAGCGAAATGCTAGTAATTTAGATCTTAAATATAAAAATACAACTGAAAAGTTCTGTATAGAAAATAGTTGCCCTAGCGAATTATATAGTATACTTAAAGAACAATATGGTGTGGGAAAAGCACAAAGAATAGTTGTGTCTTTTAATCAAAAGAGTAAAAATAGCATCAGATATAATCCATTAAAAATCTCTAAAGAAGAGTTAATAGGAAAATTAGGAGATGCTGTTAGTGAAAGTGAGATTTGCGAAGATAGTCTAGTATTAAATAAATTAAACTTAGATAGTAATTTATTTACAAAAGGATATTATATTATTCAAGATGAGGCTAGTGCTCTGGTTGCATCGTCAATTGGTTTGCCACTAGACAAAGAGTATAAAATATTAGATACTTGTGCTGCTCCTGGTGGTAAAAGTTTGCATATAGCAAGTAAGTATTTTAATTCTAGTTTAATTTCATGTGATAAATATATACATAAGCTTAAGTTAATTGAAGACAACAAAGAGAAACTTGGAATTACTAATATTGAGGTTAAAGAACAAGATGCTACTTTGAATAATACTTCATTTAATGATAAGTTCGACATAGTAGTCTGTGACGTTCCATGTTCGGGTATAGGTGTTATTAAAAATAAACCTGAGATTAAGTATAAGATTACAAATTCATATGTTGAAGATATAGCTAAACTTCAATACGAGATTTTAGAAAATAGCAAAAAATATGTAAAACAAGATGGAATTCTTATGTATTCAACTTGTACGATAGATAAGAGAGAAAATATAGGAAATATAGAGAAGTTTTTAAATGAGAACAAAGATTTTAGTTTAGAGAGTATTTCTCTAAATAATAGTATTGTAAAAACGAGAGAAAATGGTGTATTAGAAATACTACCTGATGAGTATAGTTGCGATGGATTCTTTATCGCTAAACTAAAAAAAATGGAGGCAAAATGTTAATTTCAGATTTTAAAGGCTATAAAAAGTCTAGATGGTTAAAAGATTTCGATAAAATGTCTATATATTCTATAAGACTTGATCAACTAGAAGAATATATTGTAAGTATAGGTGAGAAAAAATTCAGAGCAAAACAAATCTTTGATTGGTTATATAAAAAAAGAATTACAGATTTTTCAGAAATGAAAAATGTACCTAAGTCTCTACAAGAAAAACTTGCTGAAGAGTTCGAAATTACAACTTTGAAAACAATTATTAAGCAAGAATCTGCTGATGGAACAATGAAATTTCTATTTGAGCTACAAGATAAGTATACTATTGAGAGTGTACTTATGAAAAATAAATACGGTAACTCATTATGTGTAACAACACAAGTTGGATGTCGAATTGGATGTACATTCTGTGCTTCTACACTTGGCGGTTTAAAACGTAACTTAGAAGCAGGAGAAATCGTTTCTCAAGTATTAAAAGTACAACAAGAATTAGATAAAAAAGGTGAACGTATCTCAAGTATTGTAATTATGGGTATCGGTGAACCATTTGAAAACTACGATGAAATGATGGACTTTATTAGAATAGTAAATAGTGACGAGAGTTTTAATATCGGAGCTCGACATATTACTGTTTCAACTTCTGGTATTGTACCTAAAATCTATGATTTTGCGAATGAAAAAGTTCAAATTAACTTTGCGGTATCATTACACGCCCCAACTAACGAATTACGTAGTAAAATCATGCCTGTAAACAGAGCATATAATATTGATAAGCTTATGGAGGCTTTAAAATATTACCAAGAAACTACTAATCGTCGTATTACATTCGAATATGGTTTAATGGGGAAAGTAAATGACCAAAAAGAACACGCAGAAAAATTATCGGAAATTATTAAAGGTCTAAACTGCCACGTTAACTTAATTCCAATTAACTATGTACCGGAACGTAACTATGTTAGAACTAGTAAGAGTGATATTTTCGCTTTTGAAAAAGTTCTTAAGAAAAATAAGGTTAATGTAACAATAAGAAGAACACAAGGTGATGATATTGATGCAGCTTGTGGACAACTTCGTGCTAAAGAACGTAAGGATGAGGTAAAAGGAGGAATTCCAGATGCCACTAGTATATTCGTATAATAGTAATAAAGGTAGAAAAGAAAAAAATGAAGATGCAATTAGTGTATCAAAGAACAAACAAGGAGCAGTAATTGCAGTTGTCTGTGATGGAGTAGGAAGCCATAGTAACGCAGCGTATTCTAGCAATTATATTGTGGCAACTTTAGAAAAAGAATGGCATGATTTAACATTTGCTAATTTTAACAATATGAAAAATTGGTTATATGAGAAAATTGAGCAGTTGAATAAAGAATTGTTCGAAAAATCACAAAGAAAAAATAAGAAAATGGGAACTACGATTGTTACTGTTGGAATTTTTGATAATCAAGTTGTAGTTTATAACATTGGTGATAGTAGCGCATATGGTCTTACTAGGGATAATGAGATGAATGTATTAACTGTAGAAGATTCTTTCGTTGGCGCTTTGATTAGTGCCGGTGCTATTACTGAAGAAGAAGCTAAAAATCATCCAGAGCGTCACGTATTGACACAAGCGATAGCAACTAAGGAAAATATAGATCTTCATACTTTTATAGATGATGTGAATAACTATGATTATTTACTATTATGCTCTGATGGTTTAACGAATATGGTAGAAAACGAAGAAATTCAAAATATCGTTAGAAATAATGAATTGACATTTGCTGTTGATGATTTAATCGATAAGTGTGTTAAACGCGGGGGAGTAGACAATATATCAGTAGCAATAATTAAAAATCTAAGGGGTGACAACCATGATAAATAAAATTATATGTAATAGATATAAAATTTTGGATCATCTAGGAACTGGAGGTATGGCTACAGTTTGGCTAGGTTATGATACTATTTTAGATAGACAGGTAGCGATTAAAACATTTAAAATTGATGCGAATGATGAAGATGCGGTAAAAAGATTTAATAGGGAAGCCAAAGCGGTAACTAGCTTGTCTCACCCTAATATTGTTTCTATTTATGATGTAGAAAACGAAGGTGAATTTTATTATCTTATTTTAGAATATGTAGAAGGTATGACATTAAAGGATTATATGATTAAAAATCCTCGTATTCCAATTGAAACAATAGTTCATATTGCTAAACAAATTGCAGCAGGTCTTAGTCATGCACATCAAAATGGGATAATTCATAGAGATATTAAACCTCAAAATATTCTAATGAATGAAAATCTGACATGTAAGATAACTGATTTTGGTATAGCAAGAGCCTATGGTGATACTACTCTTACACAAACAAATCAGATGTTGGGAACTGTTTACTATTTATCACCAGAGCAAGCGCGTGGGAATGTTGCAACAGCTCAAAGTGATATTTATTCATTAGGGATTTTGATTTTTGAAATGATTACAGGTCAAATTCCTTTTAAAGGAGAGTCAGCTGTAGCGATTGCTTTAAAACATCTGCAAGAGGAACTGCCTGATATAGATAAGTATAGAGAAAATGTTCCTCAAAGTGTGAAAAATATCGTTTTACAGGCGACGATGAAGAATCCTAATGAAAGATATATTAGTTCTAAAGAATTATTTGATGATTTAAGTACAGTTCTTAATCCAGAGCGTTTGTATGAAAATAAATATACTGGATTTAAGATCCCTACACCACCTGTTCAAAATTATAATCAAACTCAATACATTGATAGAAAATATAATGATGCTCAATATGATTATCCTGAGGAAAATACGTATGATGAAGATGATTATTACTATGAAGAAGACAATAGAAATAATAATCAGCGTTATCAATCTAAAAAACTCCCAAAAAATAATTATAATAGTGTAAAAAATAGAGATGAAAAAGAAGAGACATCTAAGGCTAAACATATTTTCCTTGCAATTTTAGCCATGGTTACTATCGTTGTTGGTACATTTTTCGTCTATAATTATGTTGTAGGTTCTAATAGTGTATCTGCACCAGATGTCCGAAATAAAACAGTAGAAGAAGCTAAAGTTCTAATTGTTAAAGCTGGTTTAGAAGTTGGAGATGTAACTGAAGTAGCAAGTGATGATGTAAAAGAAAAAACTGTTATTGATAGTGATCCTAAAGCAGGTAAAAAAGTTAAAAAAGGTTCAAAAGTTGATTTACGTGTTTCTTCAGGGAAGAAAACAGTAGATATGCCGAATTTTGTAGGTATGGATGAAGAAACTGTTAAGAAAAATGCTTCAAAATTAGGATTTAAAAATATTACAGTAGAAAAAGTGGAAAGTAATAATTATGATACCGGAAAAGTTGTTTCTCAAAATATAAGAGCGGGTTCAGAAATAGTTCCGAAAGATAAAGAGTTAATTATTCAAGTTTCTACTGGTAAAAAGAAAGTGACTATGCCTAATTTAGTAGGCGAAGATAGTGCAACTGTAGAAAGCACTGTAGAATCTTACGGATTTAAGCATGTTACTTATAAAGAGGAGTACTCAGATAAAGATGCTGGAACTGTTATTTCGCAAAGTATTAGAACAGGATCTAATATAGTACCGAGCGAAGAAACTTTAGAAATAATTATTTCTAAAGGAAAAGAACGTACTTCATCTCGTGATGATTCAAGTACTGATTCAAGATCAAACGATAATAGAAGCTCAAGAAATAACTCAACAAGAAATAGTTCTAGTAATAATAGAACTAACAATAACTAATTATTTTCAATAAAAGCACAGAAGAGATATTTATTGGTTTTACACTAAATTCGAAACATAAAAGTGTTTATTCGAATATGTAAATAACCATTTATTTCAACTGTGCTTTTTACAAAATTATAAATTTATTTTATGGTGATTAATATGAATTTAACATTACAAAAAAAGCTAGAATTACTCCCGGATAATCCAGGATGTTATCTATATAAAGATAATATCGGAGAAATTATCTACGTAGGAAAGGCTAAAAATTTAAAAAATAGAGTTAAAAGTTATTTTACAGGGACGCATAATAAAAAAACTCAGACGTTAGTATCTAAGATAGAAGACCTTGAATATATAATTGTTAATTCTGAAAAAGAGGCGTTATTATTAGAGAATAATTTAATAAAAAAATATCGCCCGTACTTTAATATTCGATTAAAAGATGATAAAAGTTATCCGTATTTAATGATAACTAAAGAAGAACATCCTAGATTATTAATGACTAGAAAGTATAAAAGAAATAATAAAAATATTTATTTTGGACCTTATGTAGACATAAAATCTGCTACAGAGGTTAAGAAGATATTAGATAAAATATATCCATTAAGGAAATGTAATCCAGTCGAAAAAAGACCGTGTATGTATTATCAAATTGGAGAGTGTATAGGTCCGTGTGCTAAGAAAATTACTACGGATGACTATAAGATGCAAATTTCTAAAATTAAATCTTTCTTAACCGGTAATACTAAAGAGATATTATCAGATTTGAGAACAAAGATGCAAGAACATATTAAAAATTTGGAATTCGAAGCTGCAGGTCAGATTCATAGTTATATTAAGTCAATAGAGGTTTCTGTCCAAAATCAAGTTGTTGCGGATAGTACTAATGTGGACAGAGATTATATAGGATTTTCATTTAACGACGAATATATTTGTATCCAAATATTTTTATCAAGATTAGGTAATATAATTGAACGTAAGGTTGAATATTTTAATTTGTATGATAGCCCGGAGGAAATTTTATATTCATATTTGTTGCAATATTATGCATTAAATAAACTTCCAAAAGAAATATACATTGACGACATTGATGAGAATTTGCTTTCTGATGTAGTGAATTGTAAGATTATAATTCCAAAAAGAGGAAATCATAGAAAAATTTTAGATACTGTAAAAGAAAATGCAACGTATTACTTAAACAATAATTTAGCCATCGAAGAACTTAAAGAGCGAAAACTACAGGTCACACTTAATAATATTGCTGAAAAATTAGGTGTGCAGTCTATAAACAGTATAGATGCTTTTGATAATTCTAATATAATGGGTGTCGATGCAGTATCTGTAAAAGTAAATTTTACCAATGGTAAAAAGAATACTTACAACTATAGAAAATTCAAAATTGATGAATCGATGGGAATTAATGATGTGCAAACTATGAAGGAAGTTCTTTATAGAAATTATAAAGATAAGAAAACAAATACGGAATTATTAATAGTCGATGGTGGAAAGAATCATCTTAATGTTGCTATTGATGTAGTTCATAAAACTTTAGGTTTATCTCAAATTAAAATCATAGGATTAGCAAAAAATGAAAAGCACATTACAGAATATATTATTACTGATGATTATGAAATTATAGAATTTCCAAAAACTTCGGCAGAATATTTATTCTTAAAACAAATACAAGATGAGGTTCATAGATTCGCTATTACATATCATCGGGCAACAAAAAATAAAAATATGTATAAATCTAGTCTTGATGACATTAAAGGAATTGGTAAGGTTAGGAAAAATCTATTACTAAAATCATTTTCTTCGCTTGAGGAGATAAAAACTGCATCGGAAGATAAGTTGTTGAAACTTGGTATTCCGAAAGACGTTATAAACAACCTAAAAGAAAAATTATAAATTATTAAGTTATCCATATTTTCAAAAATAAAATATACGGATAACTTAATTTTTTTGAATAAATATGTAGTAATATTGCTAAAAGTATGATATAATAACTTAAAGAAATTATAAAAGTCGAGGAGGCAACTATGAAATTTTTATCATTCAGTTATAACGATAAAGAATTATATGGAGTAAAAGTAAAACGCGAAGAAAGTGCATGGGACTTAATTAAAGTACTAGAAGATTTCGATAATAGTGAAACTATACCACAAACTTTAAGAGAAGCAATTGAAGTATATGGTGTATCTTTTATAGAAAAAGTTAGAAAAGTACTAAAATTAGTTGAGGAAAGTAGTAATGCAGACAGCTATAAAGTACCATTTAGTAAAATAATTTGGCGTTCACCTATTACAAGAACACCAAAAAATATTCTTTGTGTTGGGCACAACTATGAAGCGCATGTTAATGAGCTTGGTGATGAGTTGGCAAAAACTCCTAAAGATGTTCTTATCTTTACGAAAGCTACAACAGCTTTAGCTGGAAATAATGAAGTAGTGCCATCTCATAGAAATATTACAGATAGCTTAGATTTCGGAGGAGAACTAGCTGTAGTAATAGCAAAACCAGGTAAAAATATATTAAGACCTCTAGTCTTAGATTATATCTTTGGATATACAATAATGAATGATATAACTGCTACTGACTTACAATATAAACATGGACAATTTTTCTTAGGGAAATCACTAGAAAAATCAGCACCAGTTGGACCGTATCTTGTAACTAAAGATGAAGTTGGTTCTCCTGAATCTATGAATATTGTGACAAAAGTTAATGGTGAAATTAAACAAAATGCAATGACGTCTGAAATGTTATTTAGAATCGATGATGTCCTTGCAGAAGTTAGTAAAATCGTTCCTTTAGAAGCTGGGGATATCGTTGCTACAGGTACACCAGCAGGGGTTGGTTCTGCTCAAAACCCACCAAAATTCTTACAACCTGGTGATGAAATTAAAATTACTGTTGAAGGAATTGGTACTTTAACTACGGTTATTGGAGACTAAGCAGAAAGGAAAAACAATGGCAAAGAAAGCAAAAGATAAACAAGTTACACATATTGAAAAAGATGATTTAAAAGCACGTCAAGCCGCAATTAATGAAGCTATAAAAGTTATCGAAAAAGAATACGGTAAGGGTGCAATTATGGATATTTCATCAGAAAATCCAATTAAAGTGGAGGCAGTATCGTCTGGATCATTAGCAATTGACTCGGCTTTAGGTATAGGCGGATATCCTAAAGGACGTATTGTTGAAGTTTATGGTCCTGAATCATCAGGGAAAACTACAATCGCACTTCACGCAATTGCAGAAGTTCAAAAAACTGGTGGAATCGCTGCATTTATAGATGCTGAGAATGCCCTAGATATTGAATATGCAAAAGCATTGGGTGTTGATTTTACTCCTGGTAAATTCTTCTTATCGCAACCTGACAGTGGTGAACAAGCACTTGATATCGCTGAAAAACTTATCTTATCTGGTGCAATTGATATAATTGTAATTGACTCAGTAGCTGCATTGGTACCAAAAGCAGAGATTGATGGGGTAATGGGAGCTAATCATATTGGATTACAAGCTCGTCTTATGTCGCAAGCACTTCGTAAATTAACTGGTCAAATAAATAAAGCTAATACTATCGCTTTATTTATTAACCAACTTCGTGAAAAAGTAGGAGTAATGTTTGGAAGCCCTGAAGTAACAACAGGTGGACGTGCATTAAAATTCTACTCTACAGTGCGTATAGATGTACGAAAAGGAGAGGCTATTAAAGGTGCTGATAGTGAAATTTTAGGTAACAGAACTAAAATTAAAATTGTTAAAAACAAAGTAGCTCCGCCGTTCAAGATTGCTGAAGTAGATATTATGTTTGGCGAAGGAATTTCAAAAATTGGAGAAACTCTTGATTTTGCAGTTGACTTAGATATTATTAATAAATCTGGATCATGGTTCTCGTATAATGGTGAACGTTTAGGTCAAGGACGCGAAAATGTTAAAAAAGTCTTTGAAGAAAATGAAGAACTATATAATGAAATATACGCTCTTGTAAGGGAAGAGATGATGAATAAAACTGGGAAAAAGACTAACTCAGTTGTAGAAGAAGAGTCAAATGATAATATTGATGAACTTGATTTAGGGATAGAAACTTTAGGTGAGGTTGAATAGTAATATATGAATAAAAAATTATTTAAAATTGTATTATGGTTAATGATTTTTTGTATATTAGCAAGTGGATTTATTTCTGCTATAGCAATATTCTTATAATCTATATACAAAGTAAATAAAAGGGGTTGCCCCAAAAGTCATAAATTTTAAAAAAGTTTATATGAGAACTCATAAGCGCAGTGGTTTATTGATCTCTAAATTCGCTTTATAAAAGCTTTTTAGAGATATAATAGACTTTGCGGGGGTGACTCGACAAAATCGATTTCTCCGAAATCACGATTTTTGAGTCACTCCCTTTTATTTTGAAAATGTGATAAAATATTAATTGAGAAAAAAATAGGAGAAATAATAGTGAATTTAGTACAAAATATGAATGATAATCAGCTAAAGGCTATACTAAAAACAGAAGGAGCTGTAATGGTTATAGCCGGGGCTGGTAGTGGGAAGACACGTGTATTAACAAATAGAATAGCTTATTTAATTTCTGAAAAAAACATCTTAGAAAATAATATCTTGGCTATCACTTTTACGAATAAAGCAGCTAAAGAAATGAAAGAAAGAATATACGCTCTTGTTGGGGAAACTTCAAAATATATTTGGATAAATACATTCCACTCTATGTGTGTAAGAATATTACGTCAACACATTGAACTATTAGGCTATAATAAAAACTTCACGATACTTGATACAAGTGAACAAAAAAGTATTATAAAGAATATTGTTAAATCTCTAGATTTATCAGAAGATGCATATCAACCTGCTAACGTATTAAAAATAATTTCAAATGCTAAGAATAGTTTAGTTTCAGTAAAAAAAATGAGAGAACAATCTCGCTTTGGTTTTATGAAAAATGTAGCAGAAATATATGCACACTATCAAAGTTATTTAAAGAAAAATAGCGTATTGGACTTTGATGACTTAATGCTTAAAACAATTGTTTTATTTAAAAAATTCCCTGAAGTTTTAGCGATTTATCAAAATCAATTTCAATATATTCATGTTGATGAGTACCAAGATACAAACGTTATTCAATATAGATTAATTAAAATGTTATCAGAAATACATAAAAATGTATGTGTTGTTGGTGATGATGACCAAAGTATTTATAGCTGGCGTGGTGCGTGTAGTGATAATATAATAAACTTTGAAAAAGATTTTGACAATGTTGAATTAGTGTTCCTTGATCAGAACTACCGTTCTAATTCTACAATTCTTGATGCTGCTAATGCGGTAATTAAAAATAATACTGATAGAAAAGAAAAAGCATTGTGGTCTGAAAACAAAGGCGGAGGGAAAATCTCAGTTTACGCAGCCTCTAATGACAAAGACGAAACTGATGATATAGCTAAAAAGATAGTTGAATTGAAAAAAGAAGGTATATCTTATAAAGATATCGCAATTTTATATCGAGCAAACTACCTTTCTCGTCAAATGGAAAATTCTTGCTTATCTTTCGGTATTCCTTATAAATTAATAGGTTCACTTAAATTCTTGCAACGTCAAGAAGTACGTGATTTACTTGCATACTTAAATGTAATTGTAAATAGAGCTGATGAGTTTAGCTTAAGAAGAATCATCAATGTTCCTAAAAGGGGAATTGGTGCTAGCTCAATGGATAAAATTGATAAATATGCTGAACAATACGGTATTTCCTTATTTGAAGCTTTAAAAAATATTGAAGCAGTAGGCGTGTCTAAAAAAATAGTAACCAACATCCAATTACTAACAAATCTGATTGAGAGATATTCAGAAATAGAAAGATATTCAATAGATGAATTAATTATAGGAATTTATAAAGATTCAGGTTATGAAAGCATGTTAAAAGAATCTAATGATCCTTATGCAGAAAGTAGAATTGAAAATATTTCTGAGTTGGTTTCTTCAGCTAAACAATTCTCTAGTATGAATGATAGTCTTATTGATTTTATCTCGGAAATGTCTCTGACATCTGATGCAGATGATGAAAATCAAGAAGATGCAGTAGTTTTATCTACAGTCCATGCTTCTAAAGGATTAGAGTACAAAGTAGTCTTTATAATGGGATTAGAGGAGAATTTATTCCCATCTATCAGAGATGCTGAAAGTAGTGCTGACGAGAAGAATAAGATGGAAGAAGAGCGTCGCCTAGCATATGTTGCTATTACACGAGCAAAAGAAAGATTATTCATGTCGTACGCAAACAGACGAATGCAATTTGGTTCTATCAAGATGAATAAACGTTCTAGGTTCTTAGATGAAGTCCCTAATAAACTGATGCATTTCGAATCTTCATTTGGAGGAAGTTTTGAAAGCGCTGATTCAAATATAGATCAAGCTAATAAGTTTATTAGCAGGCTTAGTCCAAAAATTAAGATTTCAGAAAAACCTAAGACTTTAGTTAGTACGAATTATGGTGTAGATGACATTGTACTTCATAAAAAATTCGGAGAAGGTAAAGTCTTAGACATATCTGCTGACAGTGTAAAAGTTGAATTTAGTGAGGTTGGTGTAAAAACTTTATTAATTGAGTATGCCAATCTGACTAGAAAGGATTAATAAATTATGAAACAAATTCAAGAAGAAATTTTCAAGCTAGTTTCTTTATTAAACAAATATTCATATGACTATTATGTTGAAGATAATCCGCAAGTTTCTGATACTGAATATGATACTTTATATAAGCAACTAGAAAAACTAGAAGAGAAATATCCTGAATTAATTTTAGAAAATTCTCCTACACAAAGAGTAGGGGACAGAGTACTTGATGAGTTTGAAAAAATTACCCATAAAGTACCAATGTTAAGTTTATCAAATACATTTTCTACAGAGGATTTAAAAGAATTTGATGCTAGAGTGTCAAAATTGGTTCCTAGGGAAAATATTGAGTACATATGTGAATTAAAAATAGATGGTCTTGCAATTTCTATTAACTATGAGAGTGGTAAATTAGTTAGTGCTGCTACTCGTGGAGATGGAACTATTGGTGAAGATGTAACTGAAAATATAAAAACTATTTTCTCTATTCCGAAAGTTTTGAAAGATAATAGATCATTTGAGGTTAGGGGAGAGGTTTATCTTCCAAAGAAATCTTTTACTATTCTTAACAAAGAGCGAGAAGCAAATAATGAGGTATTATTTGCGAATCCTCGTAATGCCGCAGCAGGATCTTTAAGACAACTTGACTCTAAAATAACAGCAAAAAGAAGATTATCAGCGTTTATTTATTCAATAGTTGGCGATGATAGTATTGTTTCACAAGAAAATGCATTAAATACGGCAAGGGAATATGAACTTCCTGTAAATCCTAATTTTAAACTTTGTAAAAATATTGATGAAGTAATTGAGTATATTAATTACTGGACAGAACACAAACAAGATTTACCGTATGATATCGATGGAATTGTAATAAAAGTTAATTCTTATAGAGTTCAAGAAGAAGTAGGATATACACAAAAGAGCCCGCGATGGGCTACAGCATATAAGTTCCCAGAAGAAGAACTTGCAACCAAACTACTTGATGTAGAACTTAGCGTAGGTAGAACAGGGATAATTACACCTGTTGCAATTTTAGACCCAATCGTAATTTCTGGTTCTACAGTATCTAAAGCATCTTTACATAATAAAGATATTATTGATGAACTTGATATTCATATTGGAGATATGGTCGTAGTAAAAAAAGCAGGCGAGATTATTCCTAAAGTAGTTCGTGTAGTTAAAGAATTGCGAACTGAAGGAACTACAAAATATCAAATGCCATCTACTTGTCCATCTTGCTATCAGGAAACTTATGTGAAAGAAAATGATCCTTTTACAAGATGTAAAAATCCAGATTGTCCTGAGCAAAATATTAGAAGGATAATCCATTTTGCCTCAAGAGAAGCGCTAAATATCGAAGGACTTGGTGATAAAGTGGTAGCGACTTTATATGATAAAGGTATCATCGAGCATACCATCGATTTATTCTCCTTGGATAGAGCTAGATTAATTTCATTGGAGCGTATGGGAGAAAAGTCTGTAGACAATTTATTAAACGCCATTGAGAAATCAAAAGAAAGCTCACTTGATAAAGTAATCTTTGCACTTGGAATACTAAATGTTGGGAAAAAAGCAGGAAAGATACTTGCAGAAAAATATTTGAACCTTTCTAATTTTATGAATGCAACATTAGAAGAACTTATTAATCTTGATGATGTAGGACAAATTACAGCAGAATCTATTTTAGATTATTTATCAGATGACAATAACATCCAATTTATAAATGATTTGATTAGCGTTGGAATGAATCCTCAATATGAAGTTACTGCAGTCAACTCTGATAATATTTTTTCAGGAAAAACAGTTGTCTTAACTGGTAAACTTGTTGAATTAACAAGAAATGAAGCGAAAGAATTTTTAGAAAAAAATGGAGCAAAAGTTACTGGAAGTGTCACTTCAAAAACTGATTTAGTTATTGCTGGAGAGAAAGCAGGTTCGAAACTCGCAAAAGCTGAACAACTAGGTATTGAAGTAATTAACGAAGAACAATTTGCTAACATGGTAAGAGAGGTGGAATAATGGATAATAAATTACCGTATAAAGTTTTTGGTATAGTAATTGTGTTCGTATCAATCATTACATTTTTCATCATGAACTACAATTCAGTACCAGTTTCATTTATATTCTTTACTGTTAAATTACCTTTAACAATACTATTCTTCGTATGTTTCTTTATGGGGATAATCGCAGCTAGTTTTTATTGGTATCAAAAATATAAAAGTTTAGCTAAAAAATATGAAAGAACAGAAAAATTATTATTTACTAAAGAAAAATTAGAAGATAACAAAGAATAAAGTAAACTCACTGAACGAAAAGGGGTGAAAAAATGGGGATAAAATATAATTGGATTTATCCTAGTTATGATGAAAATTTTATAAAAGAATTAGAGTCATATAGTATTTCTAAAAATATAGCTAAAATATTAAATGCGCGTAGTATTACAGACATGACCGTTGTCAAAAAATACTTTTCTGATGAATATGAAGAAGGTTATGATCCATTTTTAATGTATGACATGCAAAAAGCTGTAGATAGGATTAATGAGGCGATTGAAAATGAGGAAAAAATACTTGTTTATGGTGATTATGACGCAGATGGAATTACATCAACAGTCCTATTAGTCGAAACATTAATATCGATGGGAGCAAATGTATCGTCATACATTCCAAATCGTTTTGAAGAGGGATATGGACCAAATAAAGAAGCTTTTACTAAAATAATTAATTCAGGAATTTCTTTAATTATTACAGTTGACAATGGAATTGCAGGAGTAGAAGAGGTTGATTTAGCAAATGAATTGGGCTGTGATGTGATTGTTACTGATCACCATAAAATTCAAGATACTATGCCTAATGCTTATGCTATAATTCATCCTGAGCATCCAGATGGTAATTATCCTTTCAAGAAATTAGCTGGAGTAGGAGTTGCATTTAAACTAGCCCACGCATTATTGGAAATCTTCCCTGATTTCTTATTAGATCTAGTTGCAATTGGTACAATTGCAGATATGGTATCTATTACGGATGAAAATAGAATCTTTGTAAAACAAGGTTTAGAGTTGTTAAATGAAGATCCACGAATAGGTCTTAAGATGCTACTTGAATTATCTAGTATTGATACAAAAATTGATGAACAAACAGTTGGTTTTTATATAGCTCCTAAGTTGAATTCTATAGGTAGAATGGATAGTGCAAAATTAGGATTAACTTTTCTAATGGCAGAAGATCCTGTAACAGCAAAATCATTAGCTGAGCAAATTGAACAATACAATATTGAACGAAAAAAAGTTACCGAAGATATTGTAAAAGATGTTATAAATAAAATTGAGAATTCTGATAAAAAAGAAAAGAATGTAATTATGGTATCCGGCGAATATCATGAAGGAGTTCTAGGTATAGTGGCATCTAATATTGTCGAAAGATATCAGAAACCTGTATTTATTATGAATGAGAAGGATGGTCTCCTTAAAGGATCAGCGCGAAGTATTTTTGATTTTAATATTTACGTAGCTATGAATAAAATCTCTGATTTATTCATAGCATTTGGAGGTCATACACTAGCTGCTGGTTTCTCTTTTGATGCGAGTAATTTTGATAAAATTGAAGGATTTTTAGATAATGAATTTGAAGAATTTAAAAAACATAACGAATTAAAATCAAGTAAGAATATTGATATAGTAACTTCACTTGAAGATATTAGTTATCAGTTTTTAAATTCCTTAGACGTATTAAAACCTTATGGTATGGATTTCGAAAAGCCTAGTGTATTAATAGAAAATGCAATGGTTCTTAATAAAGCATACTTTGGTTCTGAAAAACAATATTTAAGACTTACTATTGCAGATGAGGTTGGAAATTTAGAATGTATTAGCTTTAAAGATGTTGCAGCGTTTGATAAAGTTGAAAAGAATGACATTGTTGATTTGTTATGTACTTTGGATAAAAATAACTTTAATGGACGATCAAAACTACAGGCTCATATTATTGATATAAATATTAAGGAATTTTTATTTGAAGATTTGAGATTTATGAACTATGATATTTCAAAAATTGACAATACTAGTTTAAAATTGTCAAAATATAAGGATGATAAAGCTAGTAATTTTTATTTGTACAAAGATATAGATAAACTAGATACTGATTTTGAATACATTTATTTGCTTGATATACCTAATTCTAAAGATTATTTGGGAAGAATTGTGAATTTAAATCCGAAAAAAGTATTTTTAATATGTGAAGAAAAACAAGTTTTATCTGACGTATATCTTATTGATAAAAATAGATTAATTAAACTATTTAATTTAATACTTTCAACAAATAACAAACAAATAAACGTAGCTCAACAATTAGATAAATTACTAACAGCATTAAAAACAAATGTTGATAGTTTAAAAATTATGATTCAGATATTTAAAGAATTAGAGTTAATTAAGTTTGTAAATAACACTATAATACTTAATCCAGACTTCAAAACTGTTGATTTGAAAAAATCATCAAGTTTTATTAGAATGGAAAAAATATTTGAAGTTGAAAACTTACTTTTAAAAGAAAGTATTGCTAATATTAATAAAATACTTGAAGTTTAATATAAATTAGAAGGAGATTTAAATGAAAATTTTATACTTTTGGGATGCATACTGTGGTTGGTGCTATGGATTTGATAAAATATTCACTAAGTTTTATGAAAATCATTCAGATGTAGAAATTGAAATAATTTCGGGTGGATTATTCTTTGGAGATAATAGCAAAAAAATTAAAGAATATGGATATTTCCAAGAAGGAAATAAAAAGATTTCTGAAATGTATGATGTAGAGTTTGGAGAAGAATATAATAAAGTGCTTGAAGAAGGTGAAATGATACTAAACTCTGTTCATCCGGCAATAGCCATGGATGTTGTAAAAGAATTTATACCAAATTCAAAATTATTAAATTTTGCTTATGATATTCAATGTAAATTTTTTATCGAAGGAAAAAGTCTTAGTGAAGTGAAAACATATGTAGAATTATCTGATAAATATGAAATTGATAGTTCTGATTTTGCCTTAAAATTAACTATTGCTTTTAAAAATCCTAATCCTATTCACTCGGACTTTATAAAAACACTGAACTTAGGAATTGAAACTTATCCAACAGCAGTATTAGAAAAAGAAGGCGAATTTTATGATTTAAGAGGTTATGCAACAGAACCTGAGGATATTGAAATACATTTTAACTTAATAACAAAAAGATTTTAAACAGTTATATTAATTATTTTTTTATTGTGACAAATTTATGTACGAATTATTTTAGTGGATAAACCTATGAATTCAATGGTTTTTAAATTGAATTCTTGTATTTATTCACTAATTTTTTTTTATTTTTTGACTTTTTACTTGTATCTTATTTACTGTTGTAGTATAATATGTTTATAATTAAACGATACTGATTATCAGTATAAAATTTATTGGAGGCATTCTATGACAAAAAAATACAATAGCAAATTCATAGCTGGATTAGCAGTTCCTATCTGTTTAACAATAACTACTACGGGAATATCTAATCCTATATTAAATACAAAGTTAAATATCGCTTATGCTCAAGGTGAACAAAGTGAAGGTTTTAAAATCTACGAAGCTGAAATAGGAGGAAGTGGTTCATTAGAATTTACTGTCGAAGGTAAAGATTCATCTAATGATATATTTAACAAATACTGGAAAAATGTTGATAAACTATTAATCGATGGGAAAGATTTCGGTTTTGATAGTGAATCATCTGCTTCTAAAAATTATACATTATATGGTAATACTGTATATATTAGTAATAAAGATATAGAAGCTCATTATAATAAACAAAAGAAACACAAAATTGAATTTATTTTTAAAGATGGTTCAAAAGCTGCATATGAAGACGAAGGGTATGTAGAACCGAGTACTGCTACATCAACACCAGCAACTAATACTTCATATGCTCAAAAAGATTTAGTTACTAAAGTAGAAAAGAATAGCTATGGGGATG
>NZ_CAUQNQ010000022.1:0-22220 GCF_963519265.1 uncultured Gemella sp.
CGATAAAAGGTGGAGGAGCAGCGTTATTTAGAGAAAAAATAGTTGCTGATATTGCTCGTGAAGTAATCTGGATCTATGATGAGAGTAAAGATGTAGAAAAACTTGGTAACTTCAACCTACCTGTAGAGATATTGCCATTTGGTTATAGTCATACTATAAGAAAAATGGAAGAAGAGGGACTAAAACCAGTGTTAAGATTAAAAGATGGAGCTACTCTTATAACTGACAACAATAATTATATTGTAGATTTACACTTAGGTTACGGATTTGATATTAAAGCTGTAAAAGAAAAACTAGAAAGTATAGTTGGAGTAGTAGAGCATGGTTTATTTTTAAACATGTGCAAATTATGTATTAAAGGAACAGAACAGGGAGCTGTAATTATAGAAAATCCAAATAAATAAGGTTAAATTTATTGGAGAGTTAAAGTAAAGAGGTAAAGAAATGGAAACATTAAAAGATAGAGTGATAGAAGCATTAGAAAATGTAATAGACCCTGAGCTTGGTATCGATATTATGAATTTAGGATTAGTGTATGATGTTAAGATGAGTGACGATAATAAGCATGCAATCGTTGATATGACGCTAACATCAATGGGATGCCCTCTAGCACCGATTATCATCGAACAAGTTGAGACATCGCTGCTAGGAGTTGATGAAATAGAATCAGTAGACGTCAACATAGTATGGGAACCAGCTTGGACAAAAGATAGAATGTCACGTTATGCTAAGATTGCTCTTGGAGTAATAGATTACGAATAGAATATAAATATAAAAAGCAATTTCAAAATTGAGTCTAAGAAAAATTTTGAAGTTGCTTTTTTAATATTATTTATAGAAAATGGGTAAAGAAATTTATAAAAAAAATGTTATTAGAGTAGAATGAAATATATTAAATATGTTATAATTAAAAAGACATTAAAAAAGAGTATGAAAGGAGGAACTATGTACAGAGGAGAAAGACCTAAAAAGGGCGATGTAGTAAAAATAATAGCATATAAGCATGATGGTTCTATTCACAGAATTTGGCATAAAAATGTTGTGTTAGAAGCGGATGAACAAGTTCTAATTTTAGCTAACAATAGAACACTTGTCACAGAAAATGATGGAAGAACCTGGGTCACTAAAGAAGTAGCTTTAGTATATTTTCATAATGAATGCTGGTTTAACATAATTTGTATGTTTAGGGAAGATGGGGTACATTATTATTCTAATTTAAGTAGTCCATTTGCATGTGATGTAGATGGAGTGAAATACATAGATTATGATTTAGATATAAAGAAATATCCTGATGGAAAGTATTTCTTACTTGATGAAGACGAATATAATCAGAATAAAGTTCGCTATAAATATGGTGAAAAAATAGATAAAATTTTGAAATATAACGTGAATAAACTTCAAGAATGGATTGATAAAAATCAAGGAGCGCTTGCACCAGATTTTGCAGATGTGTGGTTAGAAAATTATGAAAAAATAATGGGTGAAGATCAAAATGTTACAAGGAAAATTTAGTGTAGAAGTAAGACATGACGAGATTTCAGAAAAAATAGGATTACAACTGAAGGACTTTCTATTATCGAGTAAAATGATAGAAGATAAGGAAAATCCTGATTATGTTTTTGCGATTGGTGGAGATGGGACTGTACTTCGTACTTTTAATAAATATATGGATAAGTTAGATACGGTAAAATTTTTATCGATTCATACAGGGCATTTAGGGTTTTATACAGATTATTCTGCACAAAACTATGAAAAAATATTCTTTGATATGTTAGCGTTAACCCCAAAAATTGAAGAATATCCATTGTTAAGAGTAAAAGCATATTGCTCTAATGGAGATTTGGTTTCTGATTATTATTCTTTAAATGAAGTGACTGTAAACAATCATACAGGAGTAACTTATGCGGCGAAAGTTTATATTAATGGTGTTCACTTCGAAAGTTTTAGAGGGGATGGTTTATGTATAAGTACGCCGACAGGTTCTACAGCTTATAATAAGAGCTTAGGTGGTGCTGTAATTCATCCGCAATTACCATTGTATCAGGTAACAGAAATTGCAGCTTTAAATAATCTTGTTTATAGAACACTAGGGAATCCATTAATCTTATCTCAAAATGATGAGCTTATGATTAAACCTATGAGACCGGAAAATCATCGTATTACAGTAGATCACATGCATTATAATTATGATAGTGTAGCCAAAATAAAAATAACTTTAGCAAAGGATAAAAAGGTTTCTTTTATTCGTTATAATGAAGATAGCTTTTGGCAACGAGTGAAGAGATCATTTATAAAAAATGACTAATATTATTTTAAAATATACAATTCGAGAAGAACAAGTTTTAAGGGAGTTTCTATTAGCGAATAATATTTCCAGAAAAACTTTAACAAGAATAAAGTTTGATAGTGATGGGAGTATAAAGGTAAATGGTAGAGAAGAGAATGTTAGATATCTTTTGAAGATAAATGACATTATAGAGATTACTTTACCTAGTGAAAATTTTAGTGAAGTTGTTAGATTTATAGATAAGCCTATTGATATTGTTTATGAGGATCCTTACTTCTTAATTGTAAATAAAGAGATTAATTTACCCTCAATACCATCTAGAAATCTTGAGGATGAGTCACTTCTTGAGAGAGTAAATTATTATTTTAAAAAGAAAAAGATTAATACAATTCCTCATATTGTTACACGTCTAGATAAAAACACTTCGGGATTGGTATTAATTGCCAAACACAGACATGTTCATGCATTGTTTAGTAATATGGAGATAGATAAGTATTATACTGCCTTGGTAAATGGAAAAGTAAAAAATAACGAAATTATTGAAGCGCCTATCCGACGAGTAAGTTCTAGCATTATAGAACGAGAAGTAGGTGAAGGTGGAGAATTCGCTAAGACTGAATACTGGTTAGAAGAGTATATTTCAGACAAAGATATCAGTGTTGTCAAACTAAAACTTTACACAGGTAGAACGCACCAGATAAGGGTACATATGAAATATAGAGGCTATTCACTCCTTGGCGATGGATTGTATGGTGGAGATATGAGATTAATACCCCGTCAATCGCTTCATTGTAGCAACTTAGCATTTATCCATCCTATAACTGACGAGATGATAAATGTTAGAGTAGATTTGCCTAATGATATGACTAATGTTATTATAAACAAATAAAAACTCGAGGTATGAAGAAAATTGTTCCATGCCTCGAGTTTGTTTAGTAGAATAGAGACTTGATAACTGTTCTGTTATTTATTGTTTAGTTTGTTAAGTTTTCATATTGTATGCCTTTTAATTTTATTTTAAAATATTGGAAAATTTTCCTTTTTCTATTGACAATGGAAGTGACTCAAAAATCGTGATTTCATAGAAACAAGATTTTATCGAGTCCCACCGCACAGTTTATTAGATATCTAAAAAGTTTTTATAAAGTGAATTTAGACATCAATAAACCACTGCGTCTATGAGTTATAATATATACTTTTTTAAGTTTAGGACTTTAGGGGTCAGACCTTTATTTTAAGAAAATTAAAAAAAATCTTATTTTTCTATTGACAATATATATATATATAATGGATGTAAACATATTAAGAAAAAGGAGATTTTATATTTTATGAAATTAAATAAATTTTTAGCAGTAGCAGTAGCAGCTACAGTATTACCATTATCAGTAGCGCATGCTGAAGGATCAGCAGTGAATGATGTACCAGAATTCAAAGGTGGAGTAAACCCAGCTGACGCACCAGTTCTTGAAAAACCTGAGTTCAAAGGTGGAGTAAACGGTGAAGGAACTACAGCAGAACCAAAATACAAAGTTAGACCAGATGGAGTTGTATATAACAACGGAGACGATCAAGGAAGAGCTGCAGTGCACAATGTACCAGAATTCAAAGGTGGGGTAAACGGAGCTGAACCAGCAGTTCTTGATAAACCTGAGTTCAAATTGCCAGCAGGTACAAGTTCTGACGATACTTTCGGTCCAAGAAAAGGTCAAACACCATCTAAAACTCAAAATGGACACAAAACTTTACCAAAAACTTCAGCAGTAAAATAATATTATTTAAATACTTTACTTTAAATAATAATTAATATTTTATACGAACAGATATTAAGAGGGCTAAGTCCCTCTTTTTTTATATAAAAAATAATACAGGGATAGAAATTTTGTTTCAGTCCCTGTATTTATTATGTATAATAAGTTTTTTGAAAGTCAGATCAAGTGTAGTATTTCTTAGATTTGTTTAGTTAAATCTATCATTTCAAGAAGACCTTGAGCACAGTCACTACCTTTGTTTCCTGCTTTTGATCCCGCTCTTTCAATAGCTTGATCGATATCTTCAGTAGTTATTACTCCGAACATAACGGGAATATCACTATTAAGACTAATATGACCAACACCCTTTGCAACTTCATTACAAACTAGGTCATAGTGACTAGTACTTCCACGAATAACACTTCCTAATGTAATAACGCCATCGTATTTATTTGTAGCTACTAATTTTTTAGTGATAAATGGAATTTCAAATGCTCCTGGAACCCAGTAAACATCGATATTTTCTTCTTTTACTTCGTTTCTAATAAGTGTGTCTTTAGCTCCACCTAATAATTTAGAAGTAATAAATTCGTTAAAGCGAGCTACTACAATCGCTACTTTAATATCTTTTCCTATAAATTTTCCTTCAAATGTTGTCATAATAATATTCTCCTTATATATCTAATAAATGATTAAATTTAATTTTTTTTGTCTGTAAATAGTATTTATTTTCTTTTTGTGGTTTTATGTTTATTGGAACACGGTCTACTACATTTATTCCTAAAGAACTTAGCTGTTCTACTTTATCAGGATTATTAGTTAGAAGTTTTACCGATTTAATACCTAAGTAATCAAGTATGTCCACGGCTATAGTATAATCCCTTTCATCGGGAGCGAATCCTAGCTGTACATTAGCTTCGTAAGTATCAACCCCTTGCTCTTGCAGTTGATAGGCAAGAAGTTTATTTCTTAATCCTATTCCACGTCCTTCTTGTCGTAGATAGAGAACAGCCCCACGACCTAAGTCGGAAATTTTTTGAAGTGCTGCATGTAGTTGTTCACCGCAGTCACATCTATGAGAAGTGAAGACATCTCCAGTTAAACACTCTGAGTGAACTCGTATTAATAATGGTTCTTCAGAAGTTAAATCACCTTTGCTAATAATTAGGTGTTCTTTATTAAATTCGTCTTCGAACAGCTGTAAATCAAAATCTCCAAATTCTGTTGGTAACTTTACTTTCACGCTGTCGTTAAATGACAAAAAACGTGTTAACTCATCTAAATCCACGACTGTTAAATTCCATTTTTTAGCGAATTCATACAAGTCATCTCTTCTAGCCATAGTTCCATCTTCATTCATAATTTCACAGATATATGTAGCTTCTGTACTATTAGCTAATCTTGCTAAATCTAAACTTGCTTCTGTGTGTCCGCGACGAACTTTAATTCCACCATCACGACCGATAAGTGGGAACATATGACCAGGTCTATTGAAATCCTCTGGTTTAGAATTCGGATTTGCTAATTCTTTTATGGTTGTTGCTCTTTCAAAAGCTGATATTCCCGTAGTTGATGTTTTATGGTCAACGCTAACTGTAAACGCAGTCTGGTGTGGATCTGTATTTTTATCTAACATAGAGTGTAGATTTAATCTTTTTGCAATCTCAGTTGAAACTGGTGCGCAAATTAAACCACGTGCATGTTTTGCCATAAAGTTAACAGTTTCACCAGTAACTAGTTCAGCTATTCCTACTAAATCTCCTTCAGCTTCTCTGTCATCATCATCAATAAGAACGATTAATTTTCCAGCTTTTAAATCTTCTATTGCTTGTCTTACGTTATTAATCATTAAACTTTCCTCCAAATAGTTTTAATTGAGCTTTAATATATTTCGCTAGTATATCTGTTTCTATATTTACACTATCACCAATTTTTAATTTTTCTAAGTTTGTATGCTTAGCTGTATGTGGAATTAGCGACACTGTAAATTTGTTGTTATCACAAGTTACTACTGTTAAACTTATCCCATTAATAGTAATCGAACCTTGGTTTATAATTTCACCTTGGAATTTACCTGGATAAGAAAAAGTAAGTAGAATGGCATTTTCATCTTTTTGCCTTGCTGCTAACTGTGCTAAACCATCACTATGTCCCGAAACAATATGACCTTCAAATCTGTCTGAATGTCCCATTGCAGGTTCTAAGTTCACAGCATCATTTATTTTTAAATCTTTAAATGTGGTTCTTTTATAAGTCTCTGGCATAATATCTACAGTGAACTGCGATGAACTTTTTTGAACACATGTTAGACATACGCCGTTTACCGCCATACTATCACCAATTTTGTATGTTTCTAGTAAATTCTTACTTGCTTGAATAGTCAGTTTTATACTATGACTAGATTTAATAATTTTTACTATTTTACCTTGCTCTTTTATTAATCCTGTAAACATTGAGAAACTCTCCTTCCTGAGATACGTATATCTTCACCAAGTTTAGTAATCTTAGTATCGTGAAGTTGTATTTTTTCATTTGTTATCCTATTGCTAGTGAATGATGAAATGTTATTTCCACCCAAAAGAGTAGGGGAGATATAGGTTATGACTTCATCCCAATAACCGCTAGCTAAAAATTGATCATGAATGCTTGGTCCACCTTCAACATAAACTGATTGAATACCGAGTTTTCCGATTTCTGATAAAATTTCTTTTATGCTGAATTCTTTAGGTTTAATGAGAGTTACATGTGAAGGTAAGTTTTCGTGTTTAACTTTTGTAAAAATTATAACTTCAGATGAACTATTATTAAACAAATTAAGATTACTCTTTTCAAAAATGGCCCCCTCAGCATCTAGTACAATTCTTTTTGGTGGGAAAAGGGATGTATTAGCGCCAAGTAATGTAGGATTGTCTATTAACACAGTTTTTGCGCCTACGAGAATTGCTTGATAATTATCTCTTTCACTTCTGACAAAATCATAGACTTCTTTACCGGTAATTTGAGTTCTTTCGTTGGTAAAGGCTAGTTTTCCATCGAGACTAGTGGCTTGTTTTAAAACTACATAAGGTCTTTTTTTACTATGAAATAGATTATAAACGTAGTTTAAATTGTAAGCCTCTTTTTCAAGGATACCGGTTATTACTTCTATACCATTATCTTGCAAATATTTAATTCCTTTTCCGCTAACAATAGGATTAGGATCTAATTGAGCAACAACTACCTTAGAGATACCCATTTCTACGATAGCATCTGTACAAGGTGGTTGTTTACCTTTATGATTACAAGGTTCTAAAGTGACGTAAAGTGTTGAATTAAATAATTTTTCAGGAGTTTTGCAAGTAGAAATTGCATTTTTTTCAGCATGTTCACATCCATAGCGAAGATGCGCCCCCCGTGCTATAATTTCATTATCTTTCACAATAATTGCTCCTACCAAAGGGTTAGTATGTGTGTATTTAGCACCACGCTTAGCTTCAAGAAGTGCAAGTTTCATAAAATATTCATGCATATTATCAACTCCTTTCTAATATAATAAAAATCCCAATTACATTTGAAGTTCAAATTTAATCGGGATTGATGGTTAGTTTTATATTTGATTAATAGACCTTAGTACTTTTAGATACACTATAGGCTATAAAAATATTCTCAATAAGTATTAGGTGTTTTTATCCTAATATTACTAATTTCTTCTCCCATCCAGACTGTACTGTCGGTTCTGGAATTTCACCAGATCAGCTTGCGCTCACGGACTTCTAGTAAACTAGTCACCGCCGGTTGGGACTTTCACCCGACCCCGAAGAAATATTTAATTCTGACTTAATATTAACACTAATGAAAACGGTTGTCAATGATAAAAAATAAAAACTATCACAAAATATAAAATATACAATGTGATAGTTTTGTTTAATTTATTATAAGAATTGTGCTAAACAAACGATAAGAATAATAACTGGAAGTACGTATCTTAGTAAGAATAACCATACTTTAAATAATACTATGCTAGATTTTTTATTTTCATCTATGTGTAATTGTTCTAGAGCTACTTTTTTATCAAGTGCATATCCTGTGAATATTGATAAAGCAAGACAACCAAGTGGCATTAGAATATTAGATACTAAGAAATCCATTAAATCGAATATTGTTTTTCCAAATATTAATGTATTAGACAGCGATCCGTAAGATAAGGCAGAAGGAATTCCAACGATGAAAGTTAAGATTCCGATAATTACACTAAATTTAGTACGGTTAGTGTTTCTCTGATTAGTTATATTTCCTACATTAATTTCTAACATAACTACTGATGAAGTAATAGTAGCGAATAAGAATAATATTAAGAATAAGATGTAGAAAATTTTACCGAACGCCATATTGTTGAATAACTGAGGTAGCACGATGAATAATAAACTTGGTCCACCTTCAGATTCCATGCCGAATGAACTCATCGCAGGGAAAATTGCAAGACCAGCCATTACTGAAACTGCAATGTTCATTAATACAACTGAAATACCAGATTGAACAAGATTAGTTCTTCTATCAAGGTAAGAAGCATACGTAAGCATAGCTGTAACCCCGATTGATAGTGCGAAGAATGATTGTCCTAGTGCGAATAAAATTCCAGAACTAGTGATTTTAGTGAAATCTGGTTTTAAGAAATAAGTAACACCGCTCATCGCGTTAGGTAATGTTAATGATCTTGCGATAATTACTAGGAAGATAATGAATAATAGAGGCATCATGATTTTTGATGCTTTTTCAATACCTTTTTGTACACCACGAGATACAATATAAATATTCAATAAGATGAATAATGCTTGTGCTCCTAATGCGATCCAAGTGTTAGAAATAATACTAACGAAAAGTGCCGCATGATCAGTAGTAGAGTGTACTCCAACAGCATCTGCAATTGAAATACCAAGATACACTAGAATCCATCCGCCGATAACACTGTAGAATGATAGTAAGATGAATAGGGCGAATCCACCGATATAACCAATAACATTGTATTTTTTATTTTTTCCTAATTTACCAAAAGTTTTAATTGCTGATACTCCAGCACCACGACCTAGTACGAATTCAGCAAGAAGAAGTGGTAAACCAATTAATAATGTGAAGATAAGGAAGACAAGTAAGAATCCCCCTCCACCATTAGCGGCAGTCATATAAGGGAACTTCCATACTGCACCTAGTCCTATTGCAGAACCAGCAGAAGCAAGTATAAATCCTATTTTAGAACTCCATTTTGAATTGTCTGACATAAATTTTTCCTCCTAAATTTAATTTTAAAAATAAGTAAAAGCTATTTAGAAAATACTAAATAGCTTTTTAGAAATATATATTATTATACTCAAAGACCATTTAGTATTTTTACCAATGGCCGAAAAACAAACTTAACTAGCCATTGTAGACATCGTTGCACTTATATCTACAATGCTATGAGATATAAGTGCTGCTAAAATGGCACAAAAAAGTATTCTCTTTTACTAGTTAAAATAGTGTTTTTCATTATTGAGTAGCTCCTTTTTATAATTGTTGTTAAAATCTTAACATTTATCAGAAAATTTGTCAATTGTTTTTTTGTAATCTTTATGAAAAAATAGAAAAGACATTAAATTTTCGATTTTAATAAAAAAAGTCTGCGTTTGAGTTAATGCTAATTTATGAAAATTATTTTAATTGATAAAAAATATCGAATAGGGGATAAGTTAAATAATTAATATGATTAATTATTTTGTTTAAAAAAGTTACCGAAGGGCTAATGTAAATGGAAAAGAGACGGTTATTTGACTTTCTGCTATAAACAGTTTTAAAAAAAAAATTCTATAAAACCTTTAAAAATTCACGTAAAGTGTTGCATTGAATTTTAATATATGTTAGTATTATAACTATATAAATTTAATGCATAAATTAATGTATTTATATAATAAATAGGAGGAAGTTTAATAATGAACAAAAATATTAAAAAAGTAGTAGCAGCTACAGTAGTTGCTGGATTAGCAGTAGCACCAGTAGCAGCTCAAACAACTGCACCAGTAGCACAAGCTGCGGAGCAAGCTCAATCAAAACACGTTTCAGCTAAATTCGTGCAAAATGAGAAAGGTAACTTCGTACAAGTTACTGCAACTCAAGATGTACAAGCTGCAAAAGTTACAATCTCTGTTGATGGAAAAGGTCAATACACAGTAAACGTTGGAGATCTTAAAAAAGGTGAAACTAAATTAGTACCTTTCAACGTAGATGCTAAAGTAGGAAATGGATTTGCTCCAAAAGCATTACCAAAAACTGCTGCAGTAACTGATCACGTAACAATCTCAAAAACTATCAACTCTCACTTAGTAAGAGCAACAGTTTCTTACAAATACGAAGATGGTAAAGTAGATGTTAAACCAGGAAACAAAGGTGGAGATAAAGTAGATAAAGATCCAAAACCACCAGTTGATTTTAAAGATTTAGTAGGTGGAGGAAATGCACCAGCACCGGCTCCAAGTGATAAACCAGGAGATGTAGCACCGGCTCCAGGAACACCAGGAGATGCGCCAGCTGATAAACCAACTGAACCCGGGAAAGCGGATGGACCAGTTGCAAAAAGCCCAGAGCCAGTAGAACACAAAAAAGATCCAAGAATGGATGATGGAGTTGTACGTAGCGGAGATGATTCTGTAGTTGATCCTAGAACATCAGGAATACCTTTTAACTTATAAAAAGTAAATAACAAAAAGAATTATGGGTTTTAAACTCATAATTCTTTTTCACTAAAACTATCTAAAAAACAGACTCTAGAAATCTAGAGTCTGTTTTTCTTTTTATTCGTTATCTAATTGCATGTAAACAACTTGAGTTGTTAAGTATTCTTCTAAACCATGTTTACCGTCTGCTCCACCGATACCAGATTTACGACGTCCAGCGTGGAATCCTTGCATTGCTTCGAAGTTTTCACGGTTGATGTATGTTTCACCGAATTTTAGACCATTAACTGCTTTGAATGCAGTGTTAAGGTTAGTAGTGTAAACTGATGAAGTTAGTCCGTATTCTGAATCATTAGCATATTCTAATACTTCTTCTAAAGTTTTGAATGTAGCGATTGGGATTACAGGTCCGAATGTTTCTTCTTTCATGATGTTCATTTCGTTAGTTACGTCAGTTAATACAGTTGGTCCATAGAAATATCCAACTTGGTTTTCATCGCGAGTTCCACCATAAGATAGAGTTGCACCTTGTTTTACTGCATAAGCAACTTTTTCAGCAACAGTATCTAAAGCGCGTTTTTCAATAAGTGGTCCGTAATCTACGCCACCTTCTTTATTAGGGTCACCGAATTTAACTTTATCAAGCTCAGCGAATAATAATTTTTCGAATTCATCTTTAACATCTTCGTGTACATATACTCTTTCTGCACAGTTACATACTTGTCCAGAGTTAATTACACGAGAAGCTACGATTGCTTTAGCAGCAAGATTTAGGTCTGCATCTTTGAAGACGATAGCTGGTGCTTTTCCTCCAAGTTCTAGAGAAACGTTAGTAATGTTTTCAGCGGCAGCTTTCATAACTTCTTGTCCAGCTGTTAAGCTACCTGTTAAGCTTACTAATCCAACTTTAGGGTTAGAAGCTAATCTATTTCCAACTACAGATCCACGACCGTGAACAATGTGAAGAACGCCTTTAGGAAGTCCTACTTCTACACAAATTTCAGCGAAAATATCTGCGTTAATTGGTGTTAATTGGCTAGGTTTAATAACGATTGTATTACCTGTTAATAAAGCTGGTGCAGCTTTTCTAGCGATTAAGAAGAATGGGAAGTTCCATGGTAAGATACCAGTTGTTACTCCGTGAGGGCGTTTGAATAGGAAGATGTGTTCATCTTTTCTATCACTTTGGATAATTTCTCCCTCATATCTTCTTGCCCACTCAGCCATATAATCTAAGTAGTCAGCTGTGAATAACACTTCAACTTTTGCTAAATCGAAAGTTTTACCACCTTCATTAACAATAGTTTGTGTAATTTCTGGTTCGCGTTCACGAATGCGTTCTGCAATTTTTCTTAGGTATGCTCCTCTTTGAACAGCTGGTAATTTTTCCCAGTCACGTTGTGCTACTTCTGCAATATCAATTGCACGGTCTACATCTTCTCTAGTTGAAGAAGGAACTTTTGCAAGAACTTCTTCTGTTGATGGATTTAGTACGTCAAGATAATCATAGTTTGAAATGTTTTCAAATTCCCCGTTGATAAAATTTTTTAAAACTCTAACTTCGCTCATAGTTTTAATCTCCTTTTTGTTATTTATAAAAGTAAACGTTATCATTTCTTTGATATCATTATATATTATGAAAAAATATAAATCAAGTAGTTTGTTTATACTTTTTGATATATATTTATATATTTAAAGCTCTAACTTAAGAATTTTATTAAAAAAATTATGTAAATTCAAAATAAAAAGTAAACATTAATTTTAAAATATTAAAAAATCAAAGTAAGGATTAGATACCTGTAACATATCAAGTAAAACGCATACAAAATAATTTTGTGATACTATATTTTAAAAAAATAATTTTTGGACTTAGTACAGATTATAGTTAAATAGTATATTTAATACATTAAGTAATTAAAGTAAATAATAGTAAAAAATTTTCTCAAGCAAAATTATTTCCATATTCAATATATTTAGTGGTATAATCTTATGTAAGAAACAATTAGGAGGTTCATTAATGAAACAGAACATAGGAGTTATTGGTTTATCAGTAATGGGAAGTAACTTAGCTTTAAATATCGCGGACAATGGATTTAAAGTTGCGGTATTCAACAGAACAACAACAGTTGTTGATAAAATGTTAGAGGAGCACCCACACAAAAATGTAGTAGGAAGATATTCTCTACAAGAGCTAATTGACGGTCTAGAAAAACCTAGAAAAATCGTTTTAATGGTTAAAGCTGGGTTTGCTGTTGATAGTTTAATAGAACAATTAACACCACTATTAGAAAAAGGTGATATTATTATCGATGGAGGAAACTCATTCTTCAAAGATACTCAAAGAAGATACGATTTATTATTAGAAAAAGGAATCAACTACTTCGGTGTTGGTGTATCAGGAGGAGAAGAAGGTGCAAGATTTGGTCCTGCTCTAATGCCTGGTGGAGATGAAAAAGCATATGAAGAAATTCGTCCGATTTTAGAAGCTATTGCTGCTAAAGTGAATGATGTTCCTTGCTGTAGCTACACTTCAACTGGTGGAGCAGGTCACTATGTGAAAATGGTCCACAATGGTATTGAGTACGGAGATATGCAATTAATCTCTGAAGCTTACAAAGTTCTTAAACACTTAGGTGGATTTACTAATGAAGAATTACAAGAAACTTTTGAAGAGTGGAATAAAGGTGAATTAGAATCTTATCTAATTGAAATTACTGCAAATATCTTCAAAGTTAAAGAAGAAGATGGAAGCTACTTAGTGGATAAAATCTTAGATAAATCTCAACAAAAAGGTACAGGTAAATGGACTAACGAGCAGGCTATTGATTTAGGAATTGATGTGTCAGTTATTACGGCTGCATTAAATGGAAGATATATGTCTAATCTTAAAGAAGAACGTGTTCGTGCTGAACAAGAATTCACTCGTAAACCTTATGCGGTTGTAGAAGATAAAGAAAGATTAAAAAATATTGTGAAAGATGCATTATTCATTTCAAAAATTGTATCTTATGCACAAGGATTTAAATTACTACAAGCTGCTGAAAAAGAATACAACTGGACTTTTGATTATTCACAAATTGCTAAAATTTTCCGTGGTGGATGTATTATTCAAGCGAAAATTTTACAAAACATTATCGAAGCATATCAAAATAATCCAAAATTAGAAAACTTAATCTTTGATCCATTCTTCAAAGAAGTAATCGAAACAAGACAAGATAGTTTACGTGAAGTTGCGGCATTAGCAATTACTAACAGATTACCACTAAGTGCTATGACATCTGCAATTTCATACTTAGATATTTACACTACAGCTAATAGTGGAGCTAACTTAATTCAAGCACAACGTGACTATTTTGGAGCACATACTTTTGAGAGAACTGATAAAGAAGGAAGTTATCACTATGACTGGGTTGGAAATAATGGAAAATAAAACAGCAATAACTTTATTTGGAGGGACAGGGGATCTTACTTATAGAAAACTGTTACCTGCATTATATAATTTAAATTCATTAGGGAAATTAGCCGATGATTTTAAGGTTGTCGTGATAGGGCGTAGGGCATACACGCAATCAGATTATATCGATATCGCTCGTACGTGGGTTAAAGAATATGCTCGTACAAAATTTGATGATGAGCAATTTGATGCATACGCTAAAAGAATTATCTATTTCAAAATGGATATGACAAATGAAGATGATTATGAAATGTTACAGAAGTTCTATGCTGAACAAGATATACAAAATCACGTATACTACTTCGCAGTAGCACCTTCGTTCTTCATAACTATTACGAATGGACTTAAAAAATATTGTTCTGAAAATAATGCGAAGGTTATTATCGAGAAACCATTCGGAGAAGATTTAGAAAAAGCTGGATTACTAAATGATGAGCTGGCAAAATTCTTCGATGAAAATGAAATTTATCATATTGACCATTATTTAGGTAAAGAGATGATTCAAAATATTCTTTCTTTACGTTTTGAAAATATAATCTTCAAAGGTATTTGGAATAAAGATTTTATCGAAAATGTTCAAATTACTGCTGCCGAAACAGTTGGAGTTGGAACAAGAGCGAGTTACTATGATAAGAGTGGTGCTTTAAAAGATATGGTTCAAAACCATTTATTACAAGTGTTATCGCTAGTAGCGATGGAAGAACCTAAAGAACCAGGAAGCCGTGGTATTCATGAAAGTCAATATAACCTTCTTGCTTCACTTAAACCGATTGAGGATGTTCACGAAAGTCTAGTAATGGGACAATATGAAGGGTATCTTCAAGAAGAGAATATCCCAGCTGATTCTAAGACAGAAACTTATGTAGCGCTAAAATTATTTGTAGATAATGAGCGTTGGCAAGGTGTTCCATTCTTTATAAGAACTGGTAAAAAACTAGAAAAAAGAGAAACTCAAGTAGTTGTTCAATTTAAAGCTGTTGGATCTTCTCCAGGTAATGTATTAATAATAAAAATTCAACCTGAAGAAGGTGTGTATTTCCAATTTAATGCTAAAAAACCAGGAACTGAACAAGAATTGCAACCTATCTCTTTAGACTTCTGTCAAAGTTGTATTTTAGAAAATATAATAAATACTCCGGAGGCTTATGAAAGACTATTAGATGCTTGTTTCAGAGAAGATAGAGCATTATTCTCGCAATGGAATCAAATTGTAGCTTCATGGACATTTGTAAATGAATTAATAGCTAAGTATGAAGAACAAGGTTCTCCATTATATACTTATGAACAAGGGTCAAAAGGTCCTAAAGAAGCTGATGAACTTGTTAATTGGGTTAAATAGATAATTAAATGTATTGTGTGAGTAAAATCATGCAATACATTTTTGCTATTTTAAAGATGAAATCTTAAGAGGGCTTGAATTATATATGAAAGTAGAGTTGATTTTTTGCTAAAAAATTTTTAAAATTAGAATGTTATTTAGTGTGTATTTACATCATAAAAATTTGATAATACTAGGATAAATATCGTTTGATGAAATTGCAAAGTTTACGATAAAAGATAAGTGTAGTATAATTAAAAGGTGAATAAAAATAGAGAGTTTGAAAAGGAGCAATGAAATGAGACTTTTAGATTCAATGTTAGAGTATAATGAGTATTTCGTGAGGTTTGGGGAATATCAAAAATATAAAACCGAAGATAAATATCCTGCAAAGAGAGTAGTGATGTTTACGTGTATGGATACAAGATTAGTGGAATTAGCGACAAAATCACTAAACTTGTCTTCTGGAGATGTGAAAGTAGTAAAAAATGCTGGAGCAATCTTAACTCATCCATTTGGTTCTATAATGAGAAGTTTGATAATAGCTGTTTATATGCTTAAAGCAGATGAGATTATCGTCATGGGACATCATGATTGTGGTATGCAAAATATTGATACTAATTTAATTATGGAAAAAATGCAGAGTAGGGGTGTAGGTAAGGAAACTTTAGATATTTTGCAGTATTCAGGACTTGATTTGAGTTCGTGGTTACATGGTTTTGATGATGTTAATGAAAGTGTAGCTCATGACGTAAATATGATAACGAAACATCCATTGATTCCAAAAGACGTACCTGTTCACGGGTTAGTTATTAATCCCGAAAATGGAAAAGTAGAATTGGTAGTTAATGGCTATAATAATTTAAGGAAATAGGAAGGGGTGCCTAAGTTGAAAAAAATACTAATATTAAATACAGGTGGTACTATTTCTATGAGTGAAGATCAAAAAACAGGTAAAGTTGCTCCTACTGATAGTAATCCTATAGGTGTCGGAGGTAATATATTCTCTTATATTGGAGATTTACATGTTGAAGACTTATATCATCTAGCCTCACCCCAAATAACGCAAAATGAAATGTTAGGTATTAAAAATAGAATAGAAAAGACTATTCAAGAAGGTTATGAAGGTGTAGTAGTAACGCACGGGACAGATACTCTTGAAGAAACGGCGTATTATTTAGAGTTAACTTTAGATGTAAATATTCCAGTTGTTGTAACTGGAGCTATGCGTTCAAGTAATGAAATAGGTGCAGATGGATTAGCTAATCTAAGAAGTTCGTTAGTAGTTGCTACTGATGATGAAAGTAGTGATAAAGGTGTTTTAGTAGTAATGAATGATGAAGTCCATACTGCAACGTATGTTACAAAAACGCACACAACTAATGTAGCTACATTTCAAACACCAACCTTCGGACCTATAGGGCTAGTATCAAAAAATAAGGTTATATATTTCCAAAAGTTGATAAAAGAAGAACATTATAATGTGGCTACTACTGATAAGAGAGTGTATCTATTAAAAGCCTATGCTGGTATGGATGGGAAGTTGATTGATGCTGTAGTTGAACTAGGAGCAGATGGATTAGTTATAGAAGCATTAGGAGCAGGTAACTTACCTCCAAAAACTGTGCCTGCTGTTAAAAGTTGTATTGAAAAAAATATACCTGTAGTCTTTGTTTCACGTGCATTTAATGGAGTTACCCAGGATGTTTATGACTATGAAGGTGGAGGGAAAAGATTTCAACAAGATGGGGTTATCTTTACAACAGGATTAAGTGGTCAAAAAGCTAGAATTAAATTAATGATTTTATTAGAGGCGGGTATTCCATTTGAAAGGTTACGAGAATTGTTTTAATAATTATTTGAAATGTTATCAATGTGCAAAGAAGGTTGAATATTTTTTGTAATTATGGTAGTATATTAAAAGATTAAAATTAGGATAGAGGTGCAAAATTGAAATTTAAATATCACAAGTCGTACCGAGGTTTTTATCTATTAGATGAAAATAAATTTAAACGACCTTATCAAAAACTAGATCAAGAGAAAACGTTAAAAAATTTAGGTGAAGAAACTGAGTTTGATAAAAATGAAATCTTAGACATCGAGGATAATTTAGTAATTTTTGTCGAAAAAGATGCTGAACAACCTATAAAGGAAAAAACAGAGAAAAAGAAGAATAGTAAGAAAAAAATAGAGGATATAGATTTTGAGGTTTTAGAACTGAAATATAAAATTCCAAGACTTCTTTTGAAAAAATTATACAGTATTATTTCGGAGAATTCGGAAAGAGCTGCACTTGATTTACAATCAGTTTTATCTGTAATAGAAAATATTACATTTGCAGACAGTCTATTTTCTTCGAAGGTTAAGAAAATCTTCTATTATAGCGATAGTGAATTAGAGAATTTACTTTCTAGATATAATTTTGATAATATTAATGTTGCTGAGTTTAAAAAAGATATTGAAGTAAATTATCCTAGTCAATACATCTCTGAACTACCAATTGATTATAAAGAATATGAAATGATTTTTGTGTTCTATTTCATAATACAGATAGAATTATTGACAATTTTAAAATAAAAATGAATTTTTTGATTAAAATCTTTCTGAAAGGACTTGATTTTTTGTTAAGCCTTTGCTATAATTTTAATCAGAAAGTTTATTTTTTTAAAATATGTTGGTCGGTAAATGACCTAACCGGACAAAAGATGTCCACAAATAAATTTTCAATATTATAGAGGAAACTTAAAATGGATATTTTACATTTGTTACATATGCAAAGTAGACTCGTTCCAGAAATGTTTATGAAATTTAACAATAGATACGAACTGTTGGTTACAATAAAGGTTAATCAACCTGTTGGTCGAAAAACATTGTTGAATTTTATTAATATGACAGAAAGGCAATTACGTACGGAATGTGAAGTTTTATCCAAGTTAGGATTGATTACTAAAAATGCTACAGGGATGAGCGTTACTGAAAAAGGAGAAATACTTCTTTTAGAAATAAAAGAAGCGGTTATAAACGATGTCTTTGCTAAAGAGAGAAGTTTTATAAAGAATCATTTTTCTATAAAGCAAGTTCATATAGTGGCAGGTGACTTTATTAATAATGAAGCAACTAGAGAAGAAATGACAAGCCTACTTTTGGATAAAGTTAATGCTAAAATAACTAAAGATTGCGTAATTGGAGTCAGTGGTGGAAGTACAATGTACTACATAGCCGGCAAAGCTAATGCAACATTTGGTTATGGGAAAAATGTTACTATAACACCGATAAGAGGTGGTCTATCTGTGGTGGATACGGAGTATCAAGCGAATGATATAGCTTCTAAAATGGCTAAAAATTCAGGACATGCATATCAATTGTTACATGCACCGGATAACATAGGGGAAAAGGCATTAGAAGAGCTTGTGAAAGAGCCTGTTGTAAAAAATGCGCTTGATATTATAGAAAAAACATCCATAATTATCCATAGTATAGGAAATGCTTTTGAAATGGCAGAAAGACGAAAATCGTCTAAAGAAGTTTTAGAAGTACTAGAAGAAAAGAATGCTGTGAGTGAATCATTCGGAAGTTATTTTGATGAGAACGGCAGCGAGATATTTAAAACCTCTACTATAGGTATGAGTTTTAAAGATGTTAATGGCATTGATAATGTCTTTACGATAGTTGGTGGTGCTGCAAAAGCTGATGCGGTATTTAGTTATTTAAATACTAGACCTGCTAATGCCACACTAATTATTGACGAGGCTATTTGCAAAAAAATTATAAAAAAAGTTAATAAAAATTTTTAGGAGGAACTAAAAAATGACAGTAAAAGTAGCAATTAACGGATTTGGACGTATCGGACGTCTTGCTTTAAGAAGAATCCAAAACGTAGAAGGAATTGAAGTAGTAGCGATTAACGACTTAACACCAGTTAATCAACTAGTTCACTTATTAAAATATGATACAACTCAAGGTCGTTTTGACGGAGAAGTATCAGCAGCAGAAGGAAGCATCGTAGTAAACGGTAAAGAAATCAAAGCTTTCGCTAATCCAAATCCAGCTGAATTACCATGGGGAGAATTAGAAGTAGATGTAGTATTAGAATGTACTGGTTTCTTCACTTCTAAAGAAAAAGCAGAAGCTCACGTTAAAGCAGGAGCTAAAAAAGTTGTAATTTCTGCTCCAGGTGGAAACGACGTTAAAACTGTAGTTTACAACGTAAACCACGAAATCTTAGATGGATCTGAAACAGTTATCTCAGGTGCTTCATGTACTACTAACTGTTTAGCTCCAATGGCTAAAGTGTTAAACGACAAATTCACAGTTGTAGAAGGATTAATGACAACTATCCACGGATACACTGGGGACCAAAACACACTAGACGCTCCACACCCTAAAGGAGACTTACGTCGTGCTCGTGCTGCAGCTGCTAATATCGTACCTAACACAACTGGTGCTGCTAAAGCAATCGGATTAGTAATTCCAGAATTAAGCGGTAAATTAGATGGAGCTGCTCAACGTGTACCTGTACCAACAGGATCATTAACTGAATTAGTAGCAGTTGTAGAAAAAACTGTTACAGCTGAAGAAGTTAACGCTGCTATGGAAGCTGCTGCTAACGAATCATTCGGTTACAACGTAGACCCAATCGTATCTTCTGATATCGTAGGAATTTCTTACGGATCATTATTCGATGCAACTCAAACAAAAGTTATCACAGTTGGTGACAAACAATTAGTTAAAGTTGTATCTTGGTACGACAACGAAATGTCTTACACTGCTCAATTAGTAAGAACATTAAAATACTTTGCAGGATTAATCAAATAATCTAATTAGGTAATAAATAAGAGTAGATAAGATATAAGTTGATTTTGACTTATATCTTGTCTCATATATTCCAAAAATATTTAAAAGGAGCTTTCCATGAAGAAATCTATTAAAGACTTAGGTAACTTACAAGGAAAAACTGTCTTAATGCGTGTTGACTTCAACGTGCCTTTAAAAGATGGTGTAATTACAAACGATAATCGTATTACTGCAGCATTACCAACTATTGAGTATGCTTTAAATCAAGGAGCTAAAGTAGTGGCGTTCTCTCACTTAGGACGTGTTAAAGAAGAAGCTGATAAAGCTTCAAAAAGTTTAGCACCGGTTGCTAAAAGATTATCAGAATTATTAGGTAAAGAAGTGAAATTCGTAGCTGAAACTCGCGGAGCTGAATTAGAAGCAGCGGTTAAAGGATTAAATGAAGGTGAAATCTTAATGTTCGAAAACACTCGTTTCGAAGATGTAGATGGTAAAAAAGAATCTAAAAATGATCCAGAACTTGCTAAATATTGGGCTTCTTTAGGTGATGTATATGTAAACGATGCATTCGGTACAGCTCACCGTTCTCATGCTTCAAACGTAGGTATTGCATCTAACATTGGTGAAGGAAACTCTGCTTCTGGATTCCTAGTAGATAAAGAAATTAAATTTATTGGTGGAGCAGTTGATAACCCAGAAAGACCACTTGTTGCAATCTTAGGTGGAGCAAAAGTTTCTGATAAAATTGCAGTAATTGAAAACTTATTAGATAAAGCTGATAAAGTAATCATCGGTGGAGGTATGGCTTATACTTTCATGAAAGCACAAGGTAAAGAAATCGGAATTTCACTTTGTGAAGATGATAAAGTTGAATACGCTCGTGAACTTATGGCAAAAGCTGGTGATAAATTAGTATTACCAATCGATACAGTTGTAGCTAAAGAGTTCTCAAATGATGCACCTAGCCGTGTTGCTGAAGGTGATATTCAGCCTGATGAAGAAGGATTAGATATCGGTCCTAAAACTGTTGAATTATTCAAAAACACTCTTGAGGGAGCAAAAACTGTAATTTGGAACGGGCCAATGGGTGTGTTCGAAATGCCAAACTTCGCAAAAGGTACAATTGGTGTATGTGAAGCTATTGCTCACTTAGAAGGTGCTACTACTATTATTGGTGGTGGAGACAGTGCAACAGCAGCTATTTCTTTAGGATATGCAGAAAAATTCTCGCACATTTCAACAGGTGGGGGAGCTTCTCTAGAATACCTAGAAGGAAAAGTATTACCAGGAATTGATTCATTATCAAACAAATAATTTTTAAAACTCAAGGAGAGTAACATTATGTCAAGATTACCATTTATCGCAGGAAACTGGAAAATGAACAAAAACCCAGAAGAAACTAAAGCATTCGTTGAAGCTATCGCTGGGAAATTACCATCAGCAGACAAAGTTGAAGCTGGTATTGCAGCTCCAGCTGTGGATTTAAGTGCATTACTTAGCGCTGCTGAAGGAACAGGATTAAAAGTTGCAGCTCAAAACTGTTACTTTGAAAATTCAGGTGCTTATACTGGTGAAACTTCACCAAAAGTATTAGCTGAAATGGGAGTTAATTATGTAGTAATCGGTCACTCAGAGCGCCGTGAATATTTCCACGAAACAGATGAAGATATTAACAAAAAAGCAAAAGCTATTTTTGCGAATGGATTATTACCAATCATCTGCTGTGGTGAAACACTTGAAACATACGAAGCAGGTAAAGCTGCTGAATTCGTAGGGGCTCAAGTAAAAGGAGCGTTAGCTGATTTAACAGCTGAACAAGTAGCATCATCAGTTATCGCTTACGAACCAATTTGGGCTATCGGAACAGGAAAATCAGCTACTAAAGAAGATGCACAAAAAATGTGTAAAGCTGTTCGTGATGTAGTTGAAGGACTAT
>NZ_CAUQNQ010000023.1:0-22188 GCF_963519265.1 uncultured Gemella sp.
TACAGATGTATTCCGTAAATTATTATAGCATAAATATTAGATAATTTCTACTAATATCAGGTATAGACCAATTAAAATCCATTAATTTTTTTACTATTTTCTACCATACATATTTCTAAAATTCATTTTTCATTACTATATTAATATATTTTATCTCTAAAATAGCATTTATAATAAAAACACTCTATCAAGAATATTTATAGCAAACGATTATAATATTCGTATTTTATGTATACCTGATGGTATTTTTTAATTATTTTGACTATTTCTATTATTTTTTAGTTTATTTATTTCTCATACTATGATATTATTATTAAACAAAGAATAAAAGAAATTTTAATTTGCTTTAGCTTTTTAAAAAATTATATCTTTTTATATAGTATAGATAGTTTTTAATATGGCGCTGACCCAAAAGTCCTAAAAATTTAACAAAGTTCATATATGAACTCATAGACGCAGTGGTTTATTGATATCTAAATTCGCTTTATAAAAGCTTTTTAGATATCTAATAAACTTTGCGGGGGGGACTCGACAAAATCGATTCCTTCAAAATCACGATTTTTGAGTCACTCCCTTTCTAAGAGCATTATTTTCCTTTATTCTTAATTTTTACTAATTAAAGGAGTACCATTATGGATAAAATTTTTGAATTAATTGAAAAAGAACAACATAGACAAGATACTAACATTGAACTTATCGCAAGTGAAAACTTTGTTTCGAAAGATATTCTAAGAGCGACAGGAAGTATTTTAACAAATAAATATGCTGAAGGATATCCTGGAAAAAGATACTATGATGGATGTGAAGTAATTGACGAAATAGAATCTCTTGCAATCGATAGATTAAAAGAACTTTATAATGCTAAATTCGCAAACGTGCAAGCACACTCAGGATCAAGTGCAAACATCGCAGTTTACTTATCTTTATTAACACCTGGTGATACAGTTTTAGGGATGAGTATGGATGCTGGTGGACACCTAACTCACGGTAGCAAAGTTAACTTCTCAGGGAAACTATTTAATGCTGTTTCTTATGGAGTGACAAAAGATACGCATCTTATCGATTACGACGAAGTCCTTCGTGTTGCTAAAGAACACAAACCAAAAATGATTATTGCTGGATCAAGTGCATATTCTCGTGTAATTGATTTTGCTAAATTTAGAGAAATTGCTGATGAAGTAGGTGCTTACTTAATGGTTGATATGGCTCATATCGCTGGTTTAGTAGCTGCTGGCTTACATCCAAACCCAGTACCTTATGCTGATGTAGTTACATCTACTACGCATAAAACATTAAGAGGTCCACGTGGTGGTATTATCCTTACTAACAATGAGGAAATCGCAGTTAAAATTAATAAAATGATTTTCCCTGGTGCTCAAGGTGGTCCATTAGAGCACGTTGTTGCTGCGAAAGCGATTTGTTTCGCCGAAGCTCTTAAACCTGAATTCAAGTTATATCAACAACAAGTAGTAAAAAATATGCAAGCAATGGTAGAAGCTTTTAAAGCTAACAATATTCCTGTAGTATCAAATGGTAGTGATAACCACCTATGTCTAATCGATACATATTCTACATATAATGTAACAGGACATGATGCTAGTGATCTATTAAGTAAAGCTAAAATTACATGTAATAAAAATGGTATACCTTTCGATACATTACCACCAATGAAAACTAGTGGATTACGTTTAGGAGCTGCTGCTATGACTTCTAAAGGTTATGTAGAAGAAGACTTTGTAGAAATTACAAATATCATTTGTGATTTATTAAAACAAGGTGAAAACTATCTGGAAAAAGCTCAAGAAAGAGTAGCAACTTTAGTAGCAAAAGAAAGAAAAGAATTTAGATAAAAATTTCAGTAATAATATTTCAAACGACGAAGAAAAAATTCTTCGTCGTTTTTTACGAACTTTATCTTTCTTTAAATAGTGTTAACGTTCGTCTTAGAAAATTTATTTTTTTGATTTTATATTTTTTTGTTGACAACGTTCGTTTTTCATGTTATATTTATAAAAATTCTTTAGGAGAAATGAAAATATGAAAACCAAAAAAATTATTAAAGCATCTTTTTTTCATAGCCCTAAGTATGGCGAAATTGAATTTCTGGAACATGCTGTACTTTTAGTTTCAGATGATGGAATTATTTCTGAAATCACTAGAAAAGAAGATGAAAATTATCAAAAAATACTAAATCAATATTCTCAAGAAAGTAACTTTATTGATTTTAAAGATAAAGTACTTTTACCTGGTTTTATCGATTTGCACATCCATGCTCCACAATGGCCACAAGCTGGACTTGCCTTAGATGATGAATTAAGCCACTGGCTAAATAATTTCACCTTCCCTTTAGAATCAAAATATGCAGATATCAACTATGCTCGAGAAGTCTATACCGACCTAGTAAAAACATTATTAGCTAATGGTACTACATCTGCAATGTACTTTGGAACTATCCATAATGAAGCTACACTCGAATTAGCGAAAATTTGTGCTAATTTAGGACAAAGAGCTTTTGTTGGTAAGGTTGTTATGGATGATGAAACTATGAATCCTGATTTTTACCGAGATAATAGTACAAAAGAAGCTATTGAAAATACTGAGAAGTTTATTAATGATGTGCAGAATCTTTCAAAAGATGTTCCTCAAGGTATCTATCCAGTCATTACTCCTCGTTTCGTTCCAAGCTGTACAGATGATGCTCTTTTAGAGTTAGGAAAATTAGCAAAGAAATATAACTGCTATATACAAAGCCATTGTAGCGAAAGTGATTGGGAGCATAATTTCGTTCTTGAACGTTTCGGAAAAAGAGATACTGAAGTCCTAAATCAATTCGGATTATTAACAGATAAATCGATAATGGCTCACGGCAATTTTGTAAATTCTGAAGATGCTGATATCTTCAAAAAGAACAAATCTTCAGTTTGCCACTGCCCTATTTCTAACTCATATTTTGCTAATGCAGTCTTACCTGTTAACAAACTTAAAAAACAAGGTTTAAATATTTGTTTAGGTACGGATATCTCAGGAGGGTTCTCCCCTAGCCTATATGACAATATAGAGCATACAGTCATGGCTAGTAGGATGTTAAATGACGGAGTTGACAATAGACTGGATGCTAATTGTCGAGGTAATCATAATTCAAAAGTGAGTATATTTGAAGCATTTTATCTTGCAACTACTGGTGGTGGAGAAGCTTTGAAATTACCACTTGGTCTTTTTAAAGAAGGTTATATTTGCGATTTCCAAGTCATCGATATCAATACACCGACAAATAAACTTCCAAACTATTTAGATAATGAAGAAGACAAACACCTTCTTCAAAAAATATTATACCTTTCTACTTCAGAAAATATTCGTGAAGTCTGGGTTCAAGGTAAACAAATTCTAAAAAAAGATTAATAACATAAAAATAAAAAGGAGATTACGTTTTTTATGACGAAACAAAATAAACATTTAACTATAGGTGTTGAAGAAAATATTCCATTTTCACAATCCTTAATCCTAGGTTTACAACACGTCCTTGCAATGGATGTCTACGTACCACCTTTTATCTTAGCAACAGCTATTGCATTATCACCTGGTGATGCTACTGGTCTAATTCAATCTACTTTTCTAGGTGCTGGTATCGCCTCATTAATTCAGGTATTATTCTACCTAAGATTACCGGTCTGTCAAGGTCCATCATTTATTCCTCTTGGTGCTATTATTGGTATTTATATGGGAACTAAAAATCTTGGTACAGTTCTTGGAGCAAGTATTGTTGGAGCAATCTTGGTAATCTTACTTGGATATTCTGGTATTTATAAATATATAGTAAAAAACTACATACCTTCTATCGTTAGTGGAACAATAATTATGATTGTAGGATTAACTTTACTTCCTTCAGCATTTGTTAGTAATATCTACATCGAAGGAAATGGTCTGACAATGAAGCAAAATGTATTATTAGCATTTATTACAGCCGCTTCTTTAATTCTATTTTCTACATTAGGGAATTACGTTAACAAATTCAAAAGAATTTTCCAAATTTCTTCAGTAATTATCGCCTTAGCTATCGGAACATTTTCTGCATACTTAATGGGTGGTTTTAATACTCAAGGAATTAAAGATGCTAGCTTTTTCTCAATGCCAAAACTATTATTCTTAGATTATAGTATACATTTTGAAATCTCTGCTATTATCACAATGATTATTATTTACATGGTACTTTTAGCTGAAACAACAGGAACTTGGTATGCAGTAAGTTCAGTTATTGACGAGCCTCTAAGCGACACTCAAGTTAACAAAGGTGTTATCGGGGAAGGAATCGGATGTTTAGCTGCTGCTCTAGTCGGAGCAACTCCTGTTACTGGTTACTCTACAAATGCTGGGATTATTTCTATTACTGGGGTAGCTAGTAGAAAAGTGTTTGTTATGGCTTCATTCTGGTTTATCGGATTATCATTCTTAGGTAAACTTTCTGCTATTATTAATTCAATTCCTTCGGCAGTTATCGGTGGGGTATTCTCAGTGGTATGTATCATAATCCTACTGAACGGATTTAGAGTTGTTAAAAATCTAGACTTCTCTGAAAGAGAATTATACATTATCGGAGTACCTTTAATGTTTACAATTGGATTATTATTCATTCCAGCAGAATTAAAAGCTAGTGCTCCACAATTACTTCAATACTTAATAGGCTCTCCTATTGCTGTTGGTGCAATTGTAGCAATAATAATGAATAAACTTATTCCGTTAGAAAAATAATATTTAAAACTGATGTTCAGACGAGCATCAGTTTTATTCTTATTAATTTTATATTTTCCAAAAATATAGTATAATTATAACTGCTAATTAAATTACAGAAATGGAGATATATCGATGACAGAAAAGAAAATGAACGTTGAAAGTTTTAACCTAGATCACACTAAAGTTGTTGCACCATATATTAGATTAGTTGGTGTATATTCTGGGGATAATGGAGATAAAATATATAAATATGATATTAGATTTTGCCAACCAAATAAAGAACACTTAGAGATGCCTAATCTACATTCTTTAGAGCATTTAATCGCTGAACTTATCAGAAATCATCTTGATAATGTACTAGATTTTGGTCCAATGGGATGCCAAACAGGTTTCTACTTATCAGTAATCAATAACGATAGCTACGAAGAAGTTGAAGAAGCACTTGCGAAAACGCTAGAAGATGTTCTTGTTGCTACTGAAGTTCCTGCATGTAATGAAGTACAATGCGGATGGGCTGCATCTCACTCTTTAGAAGGAGCTCAAATGGAAGCTAAAAAATTCTTAGAAAAACGTTCTGAATGGAAAAACGTTTTTAGTAAATAAAAAATAAAGAATCAAGAGATTAACCTTTTGAATTAATCTCTTGATTCTTTGCTTAACTATGTAACAAAGCACAAATTTTTTTATCTTAAAATTAAATTCATTCATTTCTTATACAGAAAATTCAAATAACAACAAACTACTCTGTATAAATATTAATTTATGAATTTTTGAAAAACTAAATTTCATTCTCGCTCTTTATACTTAATCTAACCCTTAAGAATTTAGCAAAAATTTTCAAAAAAATAAGGGGATGATCCAAAAAACCTAAATTTTAACAAGGTTTATATAAAAACTCATAGACGCAGTGGTTTATTGATATCTAAATTCGCTTTATAAAAGCTTTTTAGATATCTAATAAACTTTGCGGGGGTGACTCGACAAAATCGATTTCTTCGAAATCACGATTTTTGAGTCACTCCCTTAAATATTTATTATTTTGCAACTAAGCTACGAATAGAATTTCTGTCTACTTCGATTTCTACTTTTGGTGCAATTCTTACTTTTACTGTTACTGTTCCTACTTCTACGATATCTCCGTAAATTCCTGCGAAAGTTACAATTCTATCTCCTTCTTTTAATGAATCTTGAAGAAGTTTTAATTCTTTATTTCTTTTAGATTGTGGTCTAATGATCATGAAATACATGAATGCAAAAAGAACTACAATCATAATAATATTAATATATGAATATTGCATGTTTTACCTCCGGTTGATTAATATATATATTTATTCTACTATATACTCAGTAAAAAATAAACCTTTTATGTTCTTTTTCTACTAAATTCTTAGAAATTTTTAGGATTTTCTTGGTTTAATCCATATTTTTCAAAGAATTCTTCTTTAAAATCTAATAATCTATCTTCTCTAATGGCTTGACGTATATCTTTCATCATATTGATTAAGAAATGGATATTATGAGTTGTCGCTAATCTTGCTCCAAAGATTTCATCAGCTTTAAATAAATGACGAAGATAAGCTCTTGTATAATTTTTACAACAATAACAAGAACACTCGGGATCAAGTGGTGTAAAGTCTTCTGCGTATTTAGCATTTTTAACTACGACACGCCCTTCTGAAGTCATACATGTTCCATTACGTGCAATACGCGTTGGTAACACACAGTCAAACATATCTACTCCTCTTAGCACCCCTTCAAATAAAGCATCAGGAGATCCTACTCCCATTAAATATCTCGCTTTATTAGCTGGTAATAAAGGTGTCACATGTTCTAAAACTCTATACATCTCATGTTTTGGTTCACCAACAGATAAACCACCAATAGCGTATCCAGGAAAGTCCATACTTACTAAGTCTTTAGCACTTTGCTCACGAAGGTCGTTAAATCCTGCTCCTTGAACAATACCAAAAATACTTTGTGTTTTTGGATTTTTATGCGCTTGTAGACATCTCTCAGCCCAACGACTTGTTCTTTCTACAGATTGACGAATGTATTTATAATCATGGTTATAATCAGGACATTCATCAAAAGCCATCATTATATCAGAACCTAGTGCATTTTGAATGTGCATAGCTTTTTCCGGTGATAAGAATAATTTTTCTCCGGATAAATGATTTTTAAAATGAACTCCTTCTTCCTCTATTTTTCTCATCTCACTTAGAGAAAATACTTGGAATCCTCCTGAGTCCGTTAGGATGCTTCCATCCCAATTCATAAATTTATGAAGTCCCCCTGCTTTTTCAACAATCTCCTCACCAGGACGTAACCAAAGGTGGTATGTATTAGATAAAATAATATCTGCTCCCATTCCTTTTACTTCTTCTGGTGACATTGCTTTTACAGTAGCTTGCGTCCCAACTGGCATAAATACAGGTGTTTCGAAGCTACCATGAGGTGTATGTACTATCCCTAATCGCGCACCCGATTGTTTACAAGTTTTTATATGTTCATACCAAACTGCATTTTCTTTTACATCTCTCATATAAAATTTTTCCTTTCAATAACTATATTATTATCATCGCATCTCCAAAACTGAAGAAACGATATTTATTTTTAACTGCTATATTATATAATTCAATAACTTTTTCTCTATCATAAAATGCACTGACAAGCATTATTAACGACGATTTAGGTAAATGGAAATTTGTAATCAATCCATCAACACATTTAAATTCAAATCCTGGATAGATAAAGATATTGGTCCATCCTGAAGCCGCAACAATCTTCCCATTATTATCTCGTGCAATTGTTTCTAATGTTCTTGTTGAAGTAGTTCCTACAGAAAATACTCTTCCACCATTTTCTTTTGTTTTATTAATTATTTTTGCTGTATCTTCATCTAAAGTATAATACTCAGAATGCATATCATGGTCTTCTATATTTTCTACAGCTACAGGTCTAAATGTTCCAAGTCCCACATGAAGGGTTAAATAAGCTATATTTACACCTTTTTCTTTTATTTTTTCTAATAATTCATTCGTAAAGTGTAAGCCTGCTGTTGGCGCCGCTGAACTTCCTACCTCTTTCGAATACACTGTTTGATATCTTTCTTTATCAGTTAATCTCTCTTTAATATATGGTGGCAATGGCATAGTCCCAAGTTCATCTAATCTTTCTTGGAAAATCCCTTCATATTTAAATTCAAAATGTCTAAATCCATCATCTAATACTTTGGTACAGACTGCTTCCATTATACCATCACCAAAAGATACTATACTACCTTCTTTTATTCTTTTAGCAGGCTTTACAAGACACTCCCAATCATTATGACCAAGATTTTTTAATAAAAGCACTTCTATTGCAGCACCCGTATCCTTTTTAGCACCATATAATCGCGCTGGCATTACACGAGTATTATTTAATACTAAAGTATCTCCAGGATTAAAATAATCTATAATATCCGAAAAAACTTTATGTTCATGTGAATTATTTTTTCTATCTACACAAAGCAACTTACTCGTATCTCTTTTTAAAAGAGGTGTCTGTGCTATAAGTTCCTCAGGTAAATAAAAATCAAATTGTTCTAATTTCATTTAAAATCTCCTTTAAAAGTTACCTTTACTATTATAGCTTGATTGTCTTAAGTTAGCAAGTCTCACCACTAGAAATTATAATTTTTTCAATTTCTTATAATTTCAAAATAAAAATTATAAAAAATTCGAATCAATATTATGCATATCAATTCGAATTTTTATTCTTATTTCTTATTACTTCTCAAATACTTAACATGCGCCAAAATGTTGGTAGCTATTCCTAATCCTATACTAAGTATTAAAATAGAACTACCACCATTACTAATAAACGGTAACGGAACTCCCGTCATTGGAATAGATGCCGTTACACCACCAATGTTAACTACCCCTTGGACTATTAGTAAACTAGCAAATCCTATAGAGTACATAGCTGAGAAAGTATTTCTAGATTTCGTACCAGAAAAAATAACTTTCCCTATTATTATAAGTAATAAACATACTACAAATAGTACTCCGATGAATCCTAATTCCTCAGCAATAATCGCTAAGATAAAGTCCGTATGAGCCTCAGGTAGATAACCTAATTTTTGAATAGAATTACCCAAGCCTCTTCCGAATAATCCACCATTACCAAAAGCAACATACGAGTTTATAACTTGATCTGCTGCTGCTGCCAAATCTTCTGAAAAAGGATTTAAAAACACTTTAAGACGATTTGTTCTATAAGACGTTCCACCGCCAAAAAGCGTACTTTTTAGCATAAACAACATAAGTACTGCGGCTCCAGCGATTAAAGCAAGTGAAATAATTTTTTTCACATTTTGCGAATGCATATTCGAACAAAAAGTCATTATCCCCATTACAGATAATGTAATAAGCATCATTCCTGTATCATTTTGCGCTGCAATTAGCGTTACAAGAGCAAGAGGAATACTAAATATTTTTAGTAACTCCGAGCTAGTACAAATCTGACGTAATTTTTCTTTTCTAGTTTCTAATATATATGCCATGTACATAATGATAAATAACTGTGATAATGTTGATGGTTGGAAACTCAAACCTCCTATTCTTATCCATGATTTCGCTCCATTAATAGCTGGCATAAGTAGAGGTATAAACAGCAAAATTACCATCACAATAAACCCATTTTTCAGTACCCTCTTATCCTTAAAAACTTCAAACGGTATAGCTACTGAAAAAAATAAAAATGCAAAATAAGCAATCACTACCCACATAGCCTGTCTTTGTAGAAAATAAGTTTCACTAACTGGTACACCCGATGTAAATGTTCCGTATTTATTTCCTATCATACTCGCACTATAAACCATCATACAGCTCAATACTAATAAAACTAATAATGTTAATGCAACCATCCAATCTAATCTTACATGTCTTTTTTCATGTTTAATAGATCTATGTATTTTCTTTAAAAAGTTCATATTAATTTGCTTTACTTTCTGCGATTACACTAGCATACATTTCACTAGCTTTATCTTCTAAATCAGCTAAAATAATACGACCAGCTTCTTCAGAAATACACCCAATTTCTACCGCTATATTTATTTCTTTAGAAAGACCATAAATTTGAGTATCTATAACATCTTGATACAGTGGACATTTTCTCTGACCTTTTACAGATACACAAGCATTAATCATCTCTTCTATCTTCATAACATCTTCTTCTATTCTTTTTCGTACCTTAATAAAAATAAGGTTATTTTCCATCATTTTCACCTATCCTTTTGATAATTCGTAATTAACTTCATGTCGTATAATTGCTATTGCTCTTATAAATTCTTCTTTTGAAATTAATTCTAAGCGTCTTAGCTCTCTTACTTCATATTCTACCATACTTAATGTATGTTTTCTATCTTTCATATATATTATTATACCAAAAGATTTTAAAAATTGTTGCAAATCGTAAAAATTTATCATTTACATCACCTTAAAATTTATTCAACTCATCTACTAGATTTTTATTTCTTTCTCTATTATCCAACTCATAAGCCCTTTGAGCATATTCCTTAGCCTTATCATAATTACCCTCTTGACGTTCAATAATTGCCAAATTATAGTAAATCGGTGCAAATGAATTATCAAAATTTACCCCTTCTAGGAAAACTTTCTTTGCATCTTGTTTAGTTGCACTAGTCATTTTTACCATACCTAACTCGTAATATGTAAGTACAGATTTGTTTTTTGATGTTAACTCTTTTTCTAAATTAAATATATCATCATCTGTGTATACTTTCACCAATCTATTATCAACTCTACCTACTCTATATCTATTCACTAAGCCCTTAGTATTAACACCTACTAATAGTAATACTTCACCTAAAAAGCTAAAAACAAGTAGAGCTGCAAGCACAAGCACTATATTCCTTTTTTTCATTAATATCAGTTCTAAAAAGACCCCTAATATAAAAGAAAATATATACAGGACTATTGAAGTCTCAAATAATAAAGATACTAGTGCCAAATAAACTATTGACATCGCTCCAGAGTACATGAATTTCAAATTATCATTTTTCTTACTAAGTTGCTCCATAAAAATCGAACCTAATAAGGCTATATTTGAAACTAATGCAATATCAAGTATTCCTGAATAACCAAATATCAATAATAAATTAAAAATAAATGATACTACAAATAATATTCCAATACTTTTTAAAATATTCAGCGTTTTGTTGAAAAGAATAGAACTCGCAAAAATAGATGCCAATATTATCAATAACTTCATAGAATTATCAGTAATAAAAACACTTGAGAACATTCTATAAAATTGTCCACTTATTATTTTTTGATAACTATAGTCTATATAATCAAATAACGAATAATTGTTACTTGATAAGGAAATTACTATAAAATTCATTAAAAATAACAATAAATAAATTCCTGATAAGACATTATATTTTATATTAAATACATTTCTATCTAATGCCTGACGTTTATAAAGTTCTACCACTCTATTTTTATATCTTAAAGTATCGGGTGTATCTTCTATAAATCTAAAATCTTTTTCTTTTAAAAATAGCTTACTGTTCTTTTCATTATAAAGTACACGTTCAATAATTAGGCTATTTGAAATTCTATATTTCTTGTAATCATCTAAAACTTCATCGAAATCTGGAGAAACATAAAGAATCTTCATTTTTAAACTACTCAGTTTAAACATTTTTTTTAGTCTAACTTCATTTCTAATTACATTAGAAACTATACTATCTATTTCTGTTGATTTAAAGTTATCTCCATATATAAATCTTATTAATTCATTATCTTCATTAATAAGCCAGACATCTTTTTTTTCTGGACGATAATATAATATATTATAATTATATTTTGTTATATATAGATAAATAATCTTCCAAAATTTCTTATCATTCATAAATTTTCGCCACGTAAGATTAAAACTTAAATAGACCTAGGTCTATTTAAGTTTTAATTTTGCTACTTCTTGTAAGAAATCAACAGAGTCATTTAATTTTAATACATCGATGTTAGCTACTGCATCCATATTAGTAATTACACAAGGAGTAATAATATCTTTAGCTTTTTCTTTAACTAATTCTAAATCATAAGTTAATAAAGTTTGACCTACTTCAACTCTATCTCCAGCAGATACAGCTACTTCAAAACCTTCACCTTTCATAGCAACTGTTTCTAATCCAACGTGGATAAGCAGTTCTACATCTCCTGATTTAATACCAAAAGCGTGTTTTGTTGGGAATACTTGGATAATTTCTCCTGCTACTGGAGATACTAATTTTCCTTCTTCAGGAATAATTGCAAATCCATCTCCCATCATTTTTTGAGCAAATACTGGGTCTGGTACTTCAGTAATTTCTACCACTTTACCTTTCATGTATGAATTTAATACTAACTCTTGTACTTGTTCTTCTTTTTTTCCGAATAATTTAGATAAAAATCCCATTTTAATCCTCCATATATGATTGCCTTCTTAATATATCTATTATATACTTTTATTACGTTTTTTTCAATTAATTTTGAGTAAATAATTGAAATTTAATATTAAAATATTTTCATTGATTTACTATAACAATTTGATTTTAATAATTGTTGATTTGTATAATAAAAAAATATCCATTTTACATTGTTATAGAAACGTATAAAATGAATATTTTTAACTATTATTTTTTATTCTTCTACTTGTTCTTCTTTTTGTTCAGGATTTTCTTGATAGAATAATCCATAGATATATTGTTCAGGATCAAATACTTCTAAATCGTCAATATTTTCACCTAAACCAACAAGTTTAACAGGTATTCCTAATTCTTTCTTAATAGCTATAACAATACCGCCCTTAGCAGTTCCATCAAGTTTAGTAAGGATAACTCCTGTAACATCACTAACTTCTTTAAATGTTTTAGCTTGCAGTATACCGTTTTGTCCTGTTGTCGCGTCAATTGTTAATAGTACTTCATGAGGACCTTCTGGAACTTCCTTCTTAATTACACGAACAATTTTTTCAAGTTCTTTCATTAGGTAATCTTTGTTTTGTAGACGACCAGCTGTATCACATAATAATACATCATAACCTTTTGCTTTGGCAGATTGAATCGCATCAAAGATTATCGCTGCTGAATCAGCTCCTTCATGTGATTTAACTATATCAGCACCACTACGTTTAGCCCATACATCAAGCTGATCAATTGCACCTGCTCTAAATGTATCACCAGCAGCTATAAGTACTTTTTTCCCTTCTTTTTTAAGATTATGGGCTAGTTTACCAATAGAAGTTGTTTTACCTACCCCATTAACTCCCACAAATAAGAACACTGAAAGCTCTTTTTCTGGTGCATAGTTTAATTCAGATTTTACAGTACCTTCCATGTAAACATCAACAAGTTTTTCTATAATCATACTTTGTAGTTCACTTGGTTCTTTTAAATTTTGTCTTTGTGATTCAGCTTTTAAGTAATCAACTAATTCTAATACAGTGTTATAACTAACATCTGATTGAATTAACAATTCTTCTAAATCCTCGAAAAACTCCTCATTAATCTCTCTATATGAACTAATTAAGTTATTAAGTGCATTAGAGAAATTATCACGAGATTTCTTAAGACCTTTTTTAAATTTTTCAGTTACAAACTGACTCTCAACCAACTCTTCATATTCATCAAGTGAAATCAGTTCCTCATTTAATTCTTCTTTAGCAGAAAATTTTTCTTTTAATCTTTCAAAAAAGCTTGCCATTAGATACTCCTTACTATTTTATTATATACAAAAAGGGAGACTAAGCTCCCTTTAATTTTCTATTAAAGCTTCCTAAATTTTAGGGAGATTTAATTTTTATAAATATTTGCCCTTTTTTTGCCCTTTTTTTATCAGGTACTCTATTTAAACCTTGATATATCAACGTTTTCTTATTTATGTTTCATGTATGGGAAAAGTAATACATCACGGATTGAAGCTGAGTTAGTTAATAACATAACTAATCTATCAATTCCAATTCCTAATCCACCTGTTGGAGGCATACCGTATTCTAATGCTTCTACGAAGTCTTCGTCCATTTCATAAACTTCTTCGTTACCAGCATCTTTTTCATCCATTTGAGATAAGAATCTTTCTTTTTGATCGATTGGATCGTTTAACTCACTAAATGCATTCGCGTGTTCACGTCTAACGATAAATAGCTCAAAACGATCAGTGAATCTTGTATCTTCAGCATTAGTTTTAGCTAATGGAGATACTTCTACAGGGTGACCGTAAACAAATGTTGGTTGAACTAATGTTTCTTCTACAAATGTTTCGAAGAATTCATTAATAATGTGTCCAACTTTCATATCTTTTCTAACAGGAACATTGTGCTCTTTTGCTAGTGCATGAGCTTGTTCATCTGTCATTTCTGGCCAGAAGTCAACACCAGTTACTTCTTTAATAGCATCTACCATATGTACACGACGCCATTTCGGTGTTAAATCAATTTCATCTTCACCGTACATAATTTTTGTAGTACCGTGAATTTCATTACAAATGTATGCAATCATAGACTCAGTTAAGTCCATAATATCATTGTAATCGGCATATGCTTCATATAACTCGATCATTGTAAACTCAGGATTGTGTCTTGTTGAAACACCTTCGTTACGGAATGCACGACCAATTTCATATACTTTTTCTAGACCACCAACAATTAAACGTTTTAATGGTAATTCAAGTGCGATACGCATAAATAATTGCATATCTAGTGCATTGTGGTGAGTTACGAATGGACGAGCTGCAGCTCCACCTGCAACAGAGTGCATCATTGGAGTTTCAACTTCTAGGTATCCACGTTCGTTTAAGTAACTACGCATAATTTGAATAATTTTTGAACGTAAAATAAATGTTTCTTTACTTTCTTCATTCATAATTAAGTCTACGTATCTTCTTCTGTAACGCTCTTCAACGTCTTTAAGTCCGTGGAATTTATCTGGTAGTGGACGTAGTGCTTTTGTTAAAATTTCGAATTTATCAGCTTTAACAGATAATTCGCCTACGTTAGTTTTGAATAATACTCCTGTTACACCAACGATATCTCCAAGGTCAAGAGTCTTGAAGTACTCATAAGAATCTCCTACTCTATCTTGACGAACGTAAATTTGAACTTGACCACCTAGATCTTGAACGTGAGCAAATCCTGCTTTACCTTTACCACGTTTTGTCATAATACGTCCTGCTATTGTTACAGAGATATTTTTTTCTTCTAGTTCTTCTTTACTATATTTATCATATTCTGCTACGATTTCATTTGAAAGGTGAGTTCTTTCGAATTTAGTTCCAAATGGATCTAAACCACTTTCTCTCATAGCTTCCATTTTTTCACGACGAACAAGCATTTGATCATTTAAATCTTGTACATCTACTTTAATTTCTTCTGTCATGTTATATTCCTTTCTAGTATAATCTAGTATTTTTATTCAGATACACCCTATTATAACATATTTTCAATAATTTTGTTAAATCTTTAAGAAGAATTTTACTAAAATTTCTTACTATAATTAGTTACTAATACTATAAATAACTTATAGTCAATATTAATGTATTTTTTCTCCTTAATACTTTATGTTCGATTTTCTAACATACTCCTGATATTTTTCTCACAAACTATTGTTATATAGAAAAAAATAATATATAATGTACTCTTGAATAAAAGTTTAATATACATATTAAAATATGGGAGTGACTCAAAAATCGTGATTTCTTAAAAAACAAGATTTTGTCGAGTCACCCCCGCACAGTTTATTAGATATCTAAAAAGCTTTTATAAAGCGAATTTAGATATCAATAAACCACTGCGTCTATGAGTTCTCATATGAACTTTGTTACATTTTAGGACTTTTGGATCAGCCTAATCATTTAAAGTATTTTTGTTAATACACATGTCATTATTTATAATATTTTTTAGGAGGTACATTTTGACAAAATTAAAAAAAGATATAGGATTCTTTGGTGCATTTTCAACGGTAGTTGGTGTAGTTATTGGATCAGGTGTATTCTTTAAAGCAGCAGTTATTTATAAAACAACAGGTAGTGTCAGTTTAGGATTGCTGGCTTGGCTACTTGCCGGAATTATCAGTATTTGTGCCGGATTAACAACAGCAGAACTAGCAGCCTCTATGCCAGAAACTGGAGGAATGATAGTTTGGGTAGAGAGAGCCTATGGTAAAACTTTTTCATATTTATTAGGTTGGGCTCAAGCTGTTATTTATTATCCAGCGAGTATTGCTGCTGCAGCAACTATTTTTGCAACGCAATTTCTAAATTTATTCCAAATCGATAAAAAATATTCAATTTTAATAAGTGCATGCGCTGCAATTACAGTTACAGGTTTAAATTTACTTGGAAGTAAAGCAAGCGGCCAAATTCAAACTGCTGCAACAATTGGTAAACTTATCCCTATATTTGCGATTATTATTTTTGGATTATTACAACCTAATCCTACTACTATTGAATTAATTCCAAGTAGTTCAGTTAATTCAACTATCAACACTTCTTCGCTAGCCGCTCTTGGGGCCGCAATGCTTGCTGCAATGTATGGCTATGATGGTTGGAGTAATGTTGGAACTATTGCTGGAGAAATGAAAAATCCAAAAAAAGATTTACCACGAGCAATTTTATACGGATTATTAGTTATTACTGCAGTTTATCTACTTATAAACATTGCATACCTATTAACTATGCCGATGGAGCAAATTGCTGGTAACGGTAATGTTCCTAATGATATTGCCACTAAATTATTTGGAGCTAATGGTGGAAAAATCATAACAATCGGGATTATGGTTAGTGTCTACGGAACAATGAACGGCTTCACTATGACTGCGATTCGTGTGCCTTATGCAATGGCACTCAAAAATCAAATACCATTAAGAAAATATTGGTTAAAACTAAATATGTTTTCAATTCCGTACTTCTGTGCTCTGGCTACTTTAATACTAACAATTACAATGATGTTTACAGGTGGATTTGATACACTAACAGATTTCCTTTTATTTACCATTTGGATTTTCTTTATTGCAACATTCTTAGCAGTATTCATTCTTAGAAAGAAAGAACCGAATTTACCAAGACCTTATAAAGTTCCACTATACCCGATAGTTCCTCTAATTGCTATAATTGGCGGAATTTACATCGTTGTTTCTGCTTTGATAACACAATTTACGTTAGCCATTAGTGGTGCAATTATAACATTAGCAGGACTAATTTTCTACACAGAGATTCATAAAAAATTCAAAAAATAATGAATTAATTTAGTTTTGAAATAAATTATAAATTAAGAAGAAGTGTTTCAAATTTAAGATTTGAATCGCTTCTTCTTTTATTGATATTTACATTTATTTTTGATAAAATATGATTATGACTTCTTTCAATTTTGTTTAGAAGGTTGGAGTTATCCCCCTAGTTTCTTGCTACGGATAACTTCAATATTTTTTTATCAAATTAAAGTTATTATAGTAGTAAGGAGGAAATTTTATGTTGAGTTTTATTTTAAAAAAAGAGACCATTTTAACGTCTTTTTATACAATTTCATTGTCTTTATTAATAAGTAAATTCTCGATAAATTATCTATTTTTAGAGAAATCAATATTTAGTTTTTTTCATTTTATACTACTATTTATTATTTTCTTTAATAGCTGGTTGTTAGAAGTAGTTCATCTGAATCGATATGGCAAAGATAGTATTATCAATTACTTCTTTTTAATTTCACAAATACTTATTATATTGAATTTACTAATGAGAAATTCTTTAAATCTTAAATACATACTTGCAACATTAATCCTACTATCAGTAATACTTAGTATCCAACACATAACAGAATATATTCTTACCGATAAAAAGAACTTAATGATAAAAAAACTAACAGAACCCTTTTGTTATATTCACACAGGTCGTACACTTTCTTTATTATTAGGTTTAATATTTATAGATTATTGTTACTGGTTTATACTTCTTACCTTTACTATAAGTCAACTATTCCCAAGCTTCATCTCTAGAAGTGTTCATGTAAGAGATATAAATTTTTATCACTTAACTGGTCATTTATTTATAATTACTAACACCATAGCTATTAGTTTATGGTTAAGTGATTTAAAAATAAATATTACTACAAAGATAATTTTGTTAATTAGTATAGTACACATTCTTTTATTAATTATCTATCGAAAAATATTTAAAACAATAGATAGAACTTTAACAAAACAATCGGGTAATACATATATAATTGGTGTGTATTTTACAATATTAGAATTAATATTTATCAATTTATTTTTCATTTTAGAATACGACTGGAAATATATTCCACTGTGTATTATATGTTATGTTGTAAGTTATCAATCTTTTAAATATTATAAAAAAATAGAAAGGTAGTAAACTCTCTAAGTTAGAAAGTTTACTACCTTTTTATTTATCTTGCTTCTTCGTAATCTAATATTTCTGATACTTTACTAGCAATATATTTCGCTAATTTTTCATGATTTTTATCATCTAGGTGAATGCAATCCACTAATGAAGTTTCTGCTACACGTCCAGCATTTAAAAAGTCAACTTCGTATTTATCACTAACTTCTTTAAATGTTTGTGCTAAGAATTTTGATTGTTTCAAACTATTTTCATCGAATTCACCAAATAAACTATGTCTATCCACTATTTCATCACGCAATGGAACTGGTGATACAACAAGAATTTTTGGAATCTTATATCCAGCTATTAAATGTGGATTTCTAATATATTTAATGTATTCTTCTATACCTTTAGCAATAAGTTTGGCACTTGGATTAAATTGTTTTTTCAAATCATTTGTACCTAACATTATGATTACTAAATCAACGGGTACGTGACTTAACATTAAAATTGGTAATGTATCAATTCCACATCTAACGGGTACAATTGTGTCTTTTGCAATTACTGTTCTCCCGCAAAGACCTTCTTCTATTATAGTGTCATTAGGACGAAGCTCCGCTAGTAAATTAGTCCATCTTTTTTGAGTTCTTACTCCATCTTCACCAGGGACATACCCCCAAGTGTTGCTGTCCCCAATACATAAAATACGCATAATTTTTTCCACCTTTTTTCTTCTAAATTCTTCTTAATTTTAGCAAACTAACACCAAAAAATCAATAGACCTTAATGATAAAAGTACTAATAATTGTTATCAATGCTGTATTTTTGTAATATTACTAAATATAGGTTATAATAACAATATTCTATAAAAAAGGAGAAATAAATGATACAAACAAATTTTCATCATAAAAAACATTATAAAATTCAAGCATATTCAAAAAAAATACTTTATATAACATTAATTTTAACAACAAGCTTTGCATTATTAGAATACATTGGAGGACTTCTTTCTAACTCATTAGCACTTCTAGGAGATTCTTTTCACATGTTTTCTGATGTTATTGCATTGGGATTTAGTTTAATAGCATTGCTATTCAGCTCTAAAAAACCTAATAAAAAATATACTTTTGGTTTTGTCAGATTAGAAGTACTAGCAGCCTTTATCAATGGTTTAATGCTAGTTGGTATTTCTATTTATTTAATATTTGAAGGATTTATGAGATTCTTCAATCCTAAAGATATTGATTTCAAATCAATGCTTATAATATCAACTATCGGATTAATCTTTAATATTGTTGTTACTATAATTTTAACAAAAAGTCTAAAAGAAGAAGATAATTTGAATATTCAAAGTGCTCTATGGCATTTCCTTGGTGATTTAATCAGTTCTATCGGAATCATAATTTCATCAACTATTATTTACTTTACAAACTATCAAATCGTCGATGTTATTATGAGTATTATCATCAGTATAATTCTTTTCAAAGGTGGTTATAAAATTACTAAATCATCATTTGTTATTTTAATGGAAGCTACTACTCTAGATACTGAGGAAATTTACAATAAAATTAAAGAAGTGGAAGGCATTGCTGATATTCACGAATTTCATATTTGGCACACTGATACAAATGAAATCAACGCTGCAATGCATATTTTACTAAACGAATACAAGACAAGTAATGATTATACAATTGTAGAAAATGTTAAAATATTACTTAAAGAAGAATACGATATCGAACATTGCTTCATCGCATTAGAAAATATTAAATATAACGATCATAGTTTATAAAAATTACGAGGAACAACTCTATATCATCATGATTTCTTAAAATCAATTTTATAGAGTTGTCCTCGTTTTATTTTGTTAAATACCAAAGATATCAACCGTCTTCTCAATTTTATATGTAGGCACTATATCTGAATTAGAAGTTTTATGGATATCTACTAAACAACTATCTATACCTGCATTATTAGCCCCAAGTATATCAGATGTTAGAGTATCACCTATCATTAAAACTTCATCCTTATTTTTAACACCAATTTCTTTAAAGATAATATCAAAGAATTCTCTATCTGGTTTTTTACTACCAATTTCTTCGGAAATAAAAATCTTATCAAAGTATTTATTAAGATTATTATTTTTAAGTCTTGTATGTTGAGTGATTCCAATACCATTAGATGCTATATATAGTTTATGAGTTAAACTTAATTTTTCTAACATCTCTATAATTCCATCAAAAAGTTGATTCCCCTCAGCAAGATAACCTCTATATCTATTATCTACCTCACTACCATCGATTTTTCTATCAAACAATGAAAAAAATCTTATGAATCTTTCACTCGTAACTTCTTTATTTGAAATTTCTCCACGTTCAAAACTTCTCCATAAAGATTTATTTATCGTTTCATATTTTTCAAATAGCTCATCATTATACTCAATATTCTCATCTTCTAATAATTTTTTAAAAGCTAATACTTGTGCCTTACCAAAATCCAATAAGGTATCATCTAAATCAAATAATAAATATTTATACTTATCTAATATCATCGTTTCACTCCATATGTTTATTATCTACTCATTATAACATAGAGATCAATTATTTAGAAAAAATATATTTATTTGATTTATAAATTTAAATTTTATTTTTTAGATTTAAAATATTCTCGAACTCGTGGAGCTACTTCTTCGCCAAATAACCTTATAGCTTTCATTATATCTTCATGTGGCATAGATCCAAGTGGAAGATGCAACATAAATCTATCCAATCCTAATGTTTCTATCATATCAATAAGTTTATTCGCTACAGTCTCAGGACTTCCTACTAACATAGATCCGTCTGGCCCTACACTATTTAAATATTGTTCAAAAGTAAGTGGTCTCCAAAATGGTCTATCTTTCGAAATTGCATCCACTACTTGTTTTGTTGGATGGAAATATTTTTTAATAGCTTCCTCATCAGTTTCAGCTATGAATCCCCATGAATGTGAGGCAACTTTTAAACGACTTTCATCAAACCCAGAATGCTTCCCAATAGCTCTATAATAATCTGTTAATCCCTTGAAAGTTTTGTATTGTCCACCAATTATTGCATATGCTATTGGTAATCCTTTTTGTGCTATTTTAATGGTTGATTCCGTATTCCCACCTGTTGCTACCCAGATTGGAAAATCTTTTTGAACACTTCTCGGATATACCCCCTTATTTTCTACCTTTTGTGTATGCTTTCCTTTCCATGTTAACTTTTCATTAGCCTTTATTTTCTCCAACATTGCTAATTTTTCATCAAACAATTCCTCATAGTCTGCTAAGTCATAACCGAATAATGGGAATGATTCTGTAAAAGAACCTCGACCTACCATGACTTCTGCTCTACCATTAGAAATAGCATCGATAGTTGCATACTGTTGATAAACTCTTACAGGGTCCGATGATGAAAGTACTGTTACCGCAGAACTTAATCTTATATTCTTCGTAACAGCTGCTCCTGCTGCTAACAATATCTCAGGTGCTGAAACAGCAAAATCTTCTCTATGATGCTCACCGATTGCGTAAAGATCTAAACCAACTTCATCTGCAAGTTTCATCTCTTCTATCATATCTCTAATACGCTCATCATGCGTTGGTGTTATACCAGTTCCTTCTATTTCAGTTGTTTCACCAAATGTACTAATTCCTAACTCTATCATTTTTATCCTCCTAAATTATCTCAATTTCAAGATATTATTTTATAATAAAAGAAAACAATTTTTAATTAATTTTCTTTAGTATTTCTTTCAATGCATCTAATTCTTCTTCAGTTAAATCATCGAAAATCTTTTTTGTATTTATTTTATGAATAGGGAAAATGTCATCCATTAAATTTTCTCCTATTTTAGTTAACTTAATGTAAGTTACTCTTTTATCCTTTTGACTAATCTTTCTATTAACATATCCTTTTTTTTCAAGGTTATCGACTACGTATGTAGCACTTCCGCTAGCAAGTAATATTCTATCACGTATTTCTTGAATACTCTTCTCACCTTTACTAGATAAAAATTCCATAACAGCAAATTCAGTCGCATTTATTGGATAATTCTTTAAAGT